>DATCFI010000018.1:0-25209 GCA_036509585.1 Hanamia sp.
TATCATTACCGATATAACAGAAGAAATAATATGGATACCATCTTTCACAAACTAATCGAAAGAATGGTGAAAAATAACCCAAAGAGAATTGGAGACAAAGAATAAAAAACTGGGCGGACTAAACGTATATACCTAAAAAATTATACTCGGGAATTCTTCGCTTGTATTCAGCCAAAGCTTCATCCAAACGCTCTTTCTGATTTGCACCCATCTGCCCGGTGATATTGGTAAGCCATTGTTTCGTTTAATTAATTTTGAAGTTTAATTTTTATCATCAGTTATTTTTTTTAAAATAAAAATGCACAAAAGCGCCATTATAAAAAACTCTACAAAGCCGACGGTCGTCAATTGCCTAATACCATATTTTTGTACAATGAAGCCCATGCCATAATTTATAATCATATTCCCTAAAAGCGCTATTACAAAAGCAATACTAAACGCAGTGCCTGACAATTCTTTGAACCGATTTCCAACATAACTCAACATGATAGGGAAGCCCGCGGCCATCCCTGCTCCTATTAAAATTAAGCCGATAACAGCAGGGTAAAAGAATTTTCCTAATGACAAAAAAAGCAATCCGGCTAAAAGAAGCGAAAAAGAAAACGTCCATATTTTCTTTGCATTAGTATTTCTAAAAACACTTCCCAGCAATAAGCGCATTATGGCCATTCCCACTACCGACAACGAGAGTGCATACAATGCTTTATCGGGAGAAAGATGGAGATAGCCGGAAAGATAGGTGGTAGTCCAATTATTAATAATTCCTTCGAAAGCACTTTGAAAAAAAAGGAAAAAAGCAATCAGCAACAATACGCTGTCTTTCAGTAATGAAAGGCTTTTTGCAACAGGTAATCCACCAGCGTGCTTTGGGGGTGGGAATTTTATCAGAAGAAAAAATACGCCCATAATAAAAGTAGCTATACCGATAATCGAAAGAATAATCTTATAACTAAAACTGTTTTCGAGTATGCCGAGAAGGAAAGGCATTCCGAGAGCGCCGATGGCAAAAAAGACACCAAGTAAACTCAGGTTAGCACCTTTTTCCTTTTCGCTGATGTCAGATATAAGTGCGCTGGAAGCGCCATTGATTGCGCCGCCGCCGAGGCCAAATAAAAAAACGCACATTTTCAAAATAACGTTAGATGGTGCGTAAGCTATCCCTTCAAAACCTGTAAACATAATGAAACAGGTAAGTGCTAAGAGTATTCTATAATCATACCTGTCACAAAAAGGGCCGAAGAATAGTGATCCCATTAAAATACCAAATGGTAAAATTGAAAATAAGGTACCTGCAGAAATATCATCCAGATGAAACTTTATTCTTAGCTGTGGCACCACCGATCCTAACGTAGTAATGGCCATCCCAAAGAATAATATGCCGATGCAGGCAGCCCAAAAAACCATTCGTTTTTTATACATTTTATTCTGCTTAATTATGCATTACAGTTTTTCAGTGCAGGAAGCCTGATATTCATATAATCACAGGAACCCGTTCCCATCCGGAATAGTGTTCAGTGGCTTCCAGAAGTTTTTGCTTCACGTAAGCGTGACTCAAAATATTCTTTGCTTTATTAATTAAGGAAGGTAGACTATCATTAAGGCTATTCTTTATTTTCTGACAAGGTTTGCTACTTACGCCACATCGCTCTGGAAAACTATTTCCCCATTCAATACAGTATACTTAAGCTTATAATTTTCAGAAAATATAGTCAGGTTTGCCTTGTATCCAGGTTCTATTTTACCACGGTCGAACAATCCCATCACGCGTGCAGGATAAGTGGAAGCCATGCGCAATGCTTCTTCCAAAGGAATCTTTGCGTATTCCACACAATTTTGAATAGCTTTCAACATAGTTAGGTTAGATCCTGACAAAGTTCCGTCAGGCAACGTAAAACGATCTTCTTTTTTTACGTGAACATAAGCTCCTTCTTCAACCGCCTCAACAGCATCTGTAATTAAAAACAATCTTTCTCCCATTATTTTTTTGCTGATCATTAATGTGTTGTAATCGACATGAATTCCATCAGCGATTATACTTGCATAGGCATGATCAGAAAGATAGGCTGCACCGGGCAAACCCGTATCACGGTGATGCATGGGCGACATCGCGTTGAACAAATGTGTGGTAGTAGTAATGCCGTTTTTATAACCTTGCATCGCTTCTTCGAATGTGGCATTGCTATGGCCTGAAGAAACTACAACACCATTGTCTAGTAACAGTCGAATTATTTCAGGATCACACATTTCGGGAGCAAGCGTTATTATCTTTAAAACCCCATCTGAAAGTTGCAATAATTCCTCTATTTCTTGCTTTTCAGGACGTTTAATATATTGGGATAAATGAGCTCCTTTTTTTACAGGATTAATGTATGGTCCTTCAAAGTGCAATCCGAGTACGGAGGGATGGGGATTTTCTTTTATAACAAGTATGGCTTCCCGGAAAATTTCCATCGAATTGGTAGCCAGCGTAGGATAAAAGCCTGTAGTACCTTTACTAAGCAGGCTTTCTGTCATGGATGTTAAAGCGGGATAAGAGGGTTTATTTGAAAACAAATAACCACCACTTCCGTAAATCTGCAGGTCAATAAGGCCTGCTCCAACGATACAATTATTACAATCAACTTTTTTCACTCCATCGGGAAGAAGTCCATCTTCAATAATTTCTTTTATTTTATCATCTTCAACAATTAACGCTTTTCCAGAAATTATCTCAGTGCCGGTATAAATTTTACCGTTTAAAAACGCCGTCAACATACCTTGTCATTTATCTTAAAAATCCGAAATTAAATTCTTCAATTTACGGCCATGAAAATAACATTTATTATTCTAAAATCGATCGACGGAGTTTTGAGTGAAAAAAAAGTAAATTCTCAATCCACATTTTTCATAAATGCAAAAAAGCGCAGGTATTTAAATGAAAAAAAATAAATAACTACAAATTCCATTACAAATATTGGCAAAAGTATTAACTTTCTTACACTTGTGAATATTCAGTAATAAAAGTTTTCATAAAAAAAGCTGCAAATAAACGCAATCGGCTCATTGGCAGATGAATGACTCACAGAAATTGAGCTGCCATTGATCCTGGATCGTTTTGGTTTATATTTGCGGCTCATTCCTGTTGAAAAAAAAGTAAATCAATTCTCATGAGCCAACAACCTTTCCAGAAATTTATCAATCCCAAGAATAACGCTGCTATAAAAGAAAAGTATAAGCAGGATAAAAAAAGAGCTAAGAAAAAAAGAGCTGAGGATATAGAAAAGCACTTTGAAGAAAAACGCGCCGGACGAACCAGGGGGTTTGAAATAAAACCTGCGGCCGAAAAAAAACCTAATAAAAGGCAAAAATATCCACAAGAAAAAACAGAAATCCCGCAAAAAAGTTCATCTACTGATCCCGCAAAAAATAAGTCAGTTCTTTCGGAAATGCCTTTGAATAAATTTTTGGCGCATTGCGGTGTTACTTCAAGAAGAGATGCAGTGAGTCTAATTATTGAAGGAAAGGTTTCTGTGAATAAAAATGTGATCACACAACCTGCTTTCAAAGTCATCGAAAAAGATGATGTCTTTTACAATGGCAAGAGATTATACGTTACTAAAAATCTCGTTTATATTTTATTAAACAAACCCAAGGATTACATCACTACTACCGATGATCCTCAAAACCGGAAAACAGTTTTACAACTCACAAAAGCTGCTACCGATCAAAGGATATATCCGGTTGGAAGATTAGATAGAAATACTTCCGGAGTTTTACTGCTGACCAATGACGGCGATCTTACTCAAACGCTCACTCATCCGAGTTTTAATATAAAAAAGGTGTACGAAGTAAAATTAGATAAGCCTTTGACGAAAGCTGATTTTGAAAAAATATTAAGTGGTGTAAAACTCGAAGACGGCGAAATTTTTGCGGACGCTTTGGCTTATGCTGACGCAAAAGATAAATCGGTGGTAGGGATAGAATTGCATAGCGGACGAAACAGGATCGTTCGCCGAATATTTGAACATTTGGGCTATGATGTAAAAGGGCTTGACAGAGTAATGTATGCAACTCTTACCAAGAAAAATGTAGAACGCGGCAAATGGAGATATCTAGGTGAAAAAGAGATTCGTCTTTTAAAGTTTATGAATAAACAAAAAAACGTCAGCGGTGCAGGCGTAAATAAAAAATATACAAACCTGAAATAATCGACAGTGAAAGGATTTTCTATCATTTTTGAAAACGACGATTTTATCGCCATAAATAAGGAGTCGGGAATGCTTAGCATACCTGACAGGCATGATGACACGCAACCTTCATTGTACAAGATTCTAAATCACAAATACGAAAAAATATTTATCGTCCATCGCCTTGACCGTGACACAAGCGGACTGATTCTTTTTGCGAAGAATGAGGCTTCTCACAAATATCTTTCCCAGTTATTTGAACAAAGAAGTATTGAAAAAAAATATCTTGGAATTGTTCGCGGAAGTATGCCGGATAAGAACGGCTCCATTAATGAACCTATTGGAGAACACCCTACAAAAAAAGGTGTAATGACCATTACAAAAAAAGGAAAACCTTCTTTGACCAATTACGAAGTGCTGGAAGATTATGGTATCTATTCTTTGGTTCAGTTTGATATACAAAGTGGCAGGACGCACCAGATAAGGCTGCATACCAAGTCAATTGGCCATCCGATTATTTGTGATGCAGTTTACGGAGATGGCAAACCAATTCTTCTTTCTTCTTTTAAAAAGAAATACAAACTTAGTCAACACGACCTCGAAGAAAAGCCAATTATAAACAGGCTGGCATTGCATTCTCACAGTTTAAGTTTCAAAGATATGCATAAGAAAGATTTCTCTCTCGAAGCACCGGTTCCAAAAGATATGAAAGCGCTTTTGCAACAGTTGAAGAAAAACAGGGGGTGAAATAAATTCCTCATTACTTGTTTTTTACTGCGGGTTGTTGCATATCAAAATCTAAATCACTGAAATAAAAAAGCGGAAAAAAAAATTTCCCACTTAATAACGTTTAATTGATTTTTATCTTTTTACCTGCTCAGGTTTTACTTCCTCTGCTATGTGATGATTTTTATTCTTCACTTCACTCTTTTTTATACGATTACCAGCATTTTTTTTATTTTCATTCAGCTTTGCAGTTGCCTTATGTGAATTCTTATTCTCCGTTGGATTGGTCCGTTCCAGAGATGCATTAGCGGCTCTTTTATATTCTATTTGCTGTGGCCGTACCTGCACTCCATTCTTGCGAACGTTATTTTGAGATTGCGAATTTCTATCTGTCAGCGCCTGGGGATTTTGACTCGGCAATGTTCGCACAGGAGCATTATTAGGCGTTGGTGGATTCTGATTCGGTATTGTTCGCACGGGGGCATTACTAGGGGTCGGGAGATTTTGGTTCGGCAAGGTTCGCGCAGGAGCCTCATTTCTTTCAGGCGAAACGGACGGCCGGCCGTTATTGACAGGAGGCTCATTTCGGTTTATTTGCGGCGTTTGTTCTTTCGGAAATTCTCGTACCGGCGGGTTATTATTTGAATTATTGTTACGTTCAATTTGGCTGAGTTCCGTAACGCGCGCCGGCCTTATGTTTGTGGCATTGGAAGGCTGCTGTTGTACCCGCGGCCTGTAAATATTAACGGAATTATTGTTAATTTGTGAAACTCCGGCTCTGTTTGATTCAACCATGTTTAATCTCGTTACTGGCGCACCGGTCGCTGTTTCCACATCTCTGACTGGAGGTCCTTGATTATATGATGGCCTCGCGCTGCTATTATTGATAACCGTAGTATTATTTATAATAGTGGTGTTATTGATGATGGTCACATTCTTTGACTGGTTTATGTAGTAATTATTTATCTGCGGACTGGCGATATAACGACCAGGTACAAACGCCCAATTATTATAAGGTATACTTCCCATGGGTACATTGATACTCATTCCCGGTCCAAGAGGCGCCCATCCGTAGTATTCGCCGCCACCGCGCCATGCAACCCACGCGGGTGCCCATTCGTACCCCGGTACCCACATCCATCCATAGCCAGTTGGGTTTATCCATCGGCCATAATGAAACGGAGCCCAGCCCCAGCTATAATCAGAAACCCACGTCGATCCTTAATTAGTGTAAGCCCAACGGCCATTGCTATAATATGGCCTAAAACCTTGCACGCCTGGCATCCACACATAACCATATCCGGGATAATTAACCCATTGGCCATAAGGACTAAGTTCGTTATAAAATTGCTGATAAGTAATGCCCTGTGTCTGTGAATATCCGTTAGAGTAATTATCATTCGCAACGTAATGGGAGCTTCCACAAGACGAAAGCATACCAATCATAACGATTGAGAAAAATTGAAGTATATATTTTATGTTCTTCATGACATTTATTTTACCATTTGACTTACAAAGATTGGGCAGGTTTGAAACGTTCATTGATCATTGAAATTGTTTAACCCGGTATTAACGTTTTAGATTTCAGGTGAATAAATAGTATGAATAAACAATTTAGATTTTTTTGACGAACGTTTTCCTATTAAATCTTTTTAAGATCTTCTATTTTTGATAACAAAATATGAGCGCTTTAAAATAGAAAATGGTCTTGGTAAGTCTGCAACTTGCTACGCTACACCGATATATTACCATTCTCAGTAAAGCAACAAATAGTGAAGATTTTCATTTAACAAAATCCAAGCTTGATAGGAAAGAATATATCTATCGTCAACGATTTATCATCTCTTTAATCACCTCACCTACGTTTCCGTTGGACATTTGAATATGGAGCATTGCTGCCAGCGTAGGTGATATATCGGACATTTTCACTGTACGATTAGAAACACCATGTTTAATTCCCCACCCCATAAAAACAAGTGGAACATACGTGTCGTAAGGGTTCCAGTTCCCGTGCGTTGTGCCAGTGCCTCCTTCATGGCCTCCAAACCATCCGGGATCGGGGATAATCATTATGGGGCCGCAGCGTTTCGAATTGTAACCATTAATAATATCTGTTTTGATAGGCTCTGGAATCGGCGCTTCTCCTATATGATCTATATCTACGGCAAACTGAATACCAGGTTGCTTTTGTAAAAAAGAAACCGTTGCTTTTTTTACCGCCTCGTAATCCAATTTACTTTCACTGATCTTTCCAAGGTCAAAGCTGAGATGATAATTGATGGATGATGATACTAATTTGTCCACACCAAACTGTTTTAGCAAAAACTCATTAAGAGATTTACCAAATGCTTTCGAGACTAAGAAATCAGCCGGAATATGATGATCCTGCATGAAGCCGATAGCATGCGCTGCACCATGATCTGCTGTAAGAAAAACCAGGTAATTTCCTTTGCCCACTTTTTGGTCTAAAAACTGAAAAAAGACTGCAAAATCTTTATCCAGTCTGAGGTAAGTATCTTCTACTTCTACGGAATTAGGCCCGTATTTGTGCCCTACATAATCGGTGGATGCACAATTGATTGTAAGAAAATCAGTAGCTTTTCCGTTGCCAAGATTGTACCCGTTAACGGCTGCTTTGGCAAAATCCAGTGTAAGCGTATTTCCAAATGGAGTGCTTCTGATACTGCCATGATCATCTTTGTAAATATTTTTCATATCGTGCGGAAATACTGGCTTATTTTCTCCTGTAAACGTTCCTTCCCATGTTACATCATCTGCTGTGCTTTGCGTATAAGTATTTATTGAATAAAGGGTATTCCATCCGCCCGCTACTAATTTTTGAGGTTCATCACCGTTATTAAATTTCTTAGCCCAATCCGGTAAATCATTCATATAATAAGTGCTGGTAATAAAACGCGCGGAAGCATCATCAAACCAAAAAGCCGCGTTTGCTGTATGCCCTGCAGGTAAAATGGAGGCACGGTCTTTCAACGACACACCGACTACGCGAGACTGAAAATTAGTAGCAAGTCGGAGTTCGTCTGTAATGGTTGATACCAGCAAATTGTGAGGCGACATTTGCCCAGCTTTACCTGTGGTGCCCACTGTTTGCACAGAAGTATCTTCGGTACAGTACCAGCTTTTCCCCGTAACCTGGTCAATCCAGTCATTCCCAACAATTCCGTCAATAGCAGGTACGGACCCGGTAAAAATCACGGAATGCCCTACGGCAGTATAGGAAGGAAGATAATTAATCAAAGTATTTTCGCATGAAAATCCATCATTCAAAAGCCGTTTAAATCCTCCGTCTCCGTAACGGTCATAATAACGATATAGATAATCCCAACGCATTTGATCAACAACAATTCCAACCACGAGTTTGGGCCGCTGCACCTGCTTTGCAGGTTGTGCAAAAATAAAATTACCTGTAAATACAAAAACAATTAGAATAAATAATTTTTTAGCCATAATGTTTTTCAGATAAAGATAAATCTATTTCCGATTGATTAATTCCATTCAAAAACCACTATCGATTCACAAATGGCCATGCACAACTGAAGATTCATTATTGATTATTTACAACTGAAGATTCATCATCGACCATTCACTATTCACGATTAATGATTCATCAAATATTGTACTTTTGCGCACATTAATAATAATTGAATAAATAAAATTTACATGAAAGACCTTTTTGAGAAGATGATGATTGACGCAGGCCCTCTTGGCACTCATCTTAAAAGAGCTCACGGATATTTTGCGTTTCCTATCCTGGAAGGAGAATTAGGAAACCGTATGAAATTTCGCGGAAAAGAAAAAATAGTTTGGAGCCTCAACAATTACCTGGGAATGGTAAACCATCCCGAAGCAAGAAAAATCGATGCGATTGCGACAGAAAAATGGGGCATAGGTAATCCAATGGGTTCCCGGATGATGAGCGGCAATACGGTGATGCACGAAGAATTAGAAAAAGTGTTGGCTCATTTTGTGAGTCGCGAAGATGCCATGCTGCTAAACTTTGGATACCAGGGCGTTATGAGTTGTATTGACGCACTAGTAAACCGCCATGATATAATTGTATTTGATGCAGAAGCTCATGCGTGCCTTGTGGATGGTGTAAGACTGCATTTGGGTTATACTTATAAATACAAACACAATGATGTTGAAGATTGTGAAAAACAATTGCAGCGCGCGGTGAAGATGGCTGACAAAACAGGCGGAGGAATTCTCTTAGTGACCGAAGGTGTATATGGCATGAGCGGTAACCAGGGGAAGATAAAAGAAATTGTGGCTCTTAAGAAAAAATATAATTTCAGGATTTTAATTGATGACGCACATGGGTTTGGCTCAATGGGAGCAACCGGTGCAGGCACGGATGAAGCGCAGGGCTGCCAGGATCAAGTAGATCTCTATTTTAGCACATTTGTAAAAAGTATGGGAAGTATCGGTGCCTTTATTAGCGGTCCAAAAGACATTATCAATTATTTACGATACAACGTGAGGTCTCAGATATTTGCAAAGAGTCTTCCTCTCGCTGTCGTAGAAGGCATGTTAACGCGAATGAATATGTTGAAAACAATGCCTGAATTAAGGGAAAAACTTTGGCACATTGTAAACAAAATTCAGAATGGATTTAGAGAAAAAGGCTTTGACATAGGAACGACCAACAGCCCCGTAACACCAATATACATGAAAGGCGGACTGCCAGAGGCCACGAATATGGTAGTGGATCTTCGCGAAAATTATAATATTTTTTGCTCGGTTGTGGTTTTTCCGGTAATACCAAAAGGAGAAATTATCTTTAGGATCATACCAACGGCTGCACATACCGATGAGGATGTAGATCTCACGTTGAAAGCATTTGAAGCGGCAAAAAAGAAATTAGACGCAGGTGAATATAAAGCAGATGACATTCCTGATATGGCACATACCGGGTTCGGACAAAAAGGAGAATCATAAATATTAACGGCAGCTTCATCGCTGCCTTTTTTAATTAGACCAAATAAGAATCATGGTTTTTTGTTTGTTTAATGCAAATGAACAAACTTCGATAATTTGAGAAAACCATGGAACAACGATTGGGCCGCCCAACGAGCGACGCGCCGAAAGAATAGCGGCCATCAGTAAACGATTTTTTTTAAAATTCTTATTTGCCAAAGAATGCATTTACGCTGAAATTACTTCTGTAAATCCGGTCTTCGCTCTGTTGTCCTTTCTAAAGATTTTCCATTCCGCCATTCTTCAATTTTTGAATGATTGCCAGTCAGTAAAATTTCCGGAACTTTCCAATCTCTAAATTTTTCCGGCCTTGTGTAAACTGGCGGTGCCAGCAAATCGTCCTGGAATGAATCGGTTAGCGCTGATGTTTCATCGTTCAGTACTCCAGGAATTAAACGTCCAATCGCGTCTGCTAACACGGCGGCACCCAGTTCGCCTCCGCTTAATACATAATCTCCGATTGATATTTCTTTAGTAATAAAATAATCACGAATGCGCTGATCAATTCCCTTATAATGACCGCAAATCAATAATAAATTATCTTTTAGAGACAACTGATTGGCCATTTTTTGATTGAACAATTCTCCGTCAGGAGTTAAAAAAATAATTTCATCGTAAGGGGCTTTTTCTTGTAATGTTTCAATCGCATTTACCAATGGCTCTACCATTAATACAAGGCCGGCACCTCCACCAAATTGATAATCATCTACCTGACCATGCTTATAATTTGTAAAATCGCGTAAATTAAAAATATTCACTTCAAGCAATTCTTTTTCTTTTGCTCGTTTTAAAATGGAATGTTCAAAAAAACTTTCCATTAACTTGGGAACCACTGAAAGAATATCAATTTTCATGTCGCAAATGTAGGAAGGTTAACGCAGGAAACTGCCGTTTAGAACATACGACATAACAGCAATCTCCTGGGCTGGTTTCAGTTTACATTTTATAAAAAACGCAGATGGGGAAATTTAAATGCATTTGGTCATCATCTTATATAAAAAAAAATTAACTTACAACACATTTGAGTAAATGATTATTCCTTATGAATAATTTCAAAAAACAAAAAAGTCCAGCAACTGCATTTCCTTTTCTGCTAAATGGCGGTGAAATGGGGGATTTAATAATCAGAAAAGACTGGAGCCAAACACCGGTTGGCCCTGTGGAAAACTGGCCTGCCAGTCTTAGAACAACGCTCGGAATTATTGTACATTCCCGATTTCCTATGTTTTTAGGGTGGGGACCTCAATTGGTATGCTTTTATAACGATGCCTATCGTCCCAGTTTAGGCGAAAATGGAAAACACCCTTCTATTTTAGGGATGCCTGCAAGCGAGGCATGGCCCGAAATATGGCATATTATCAAAGCACAGATAGATCAGGTACTTGGCGGAGAAGGTGCTACCTGGAATGAAGAAATACTGCTGCCTATTCTTAGAAATGGTAAAGTAGAGGACGCGTACTGGACCTACAGTTATAGTCCAGTAATTGATGAACATGGGAAAATCTCTGGCGTATTGGTAACCTGCCGTGAGGTTACGGACCATTTTAATTTAAAAAAATCGCTTGGTGAAAGTGAAAGAAAATTTAGAAACCTGGTGATTAATTCTCCTATGGCCATCGCAATTTTGAGGGGGGATGATTTCAATATAGAATTGGCAAATACGGCGATGCTGAAAAACATCTGGAACACAAATCGGCAAGAGATTATAGGTAAAAATTTGTTGGACGTATTTCCCGAATTGAAAGATCAAAAGTTTCCCTCCTTGCTAAAACAAGTGCTGAAAACCGGAAAATCAATAAAAGAGAACGAATCTTTACTCTTTGTAAAATCTGATTGGGGTCTCAAACGAATTTATTGCGATTTTGAATACGACCCTTTATTTGAAGAGGATGGAAATATTTCGGGGATAATGATCACTTTAAATGATGTTTCGGAAAAAATAGAATCAAATAATAAACTGGCCGATGCGGAAGAATGGCTTCGGCTTGCAGTAGGCGCTTCCGAACTGGCTATATGGGAAATTGATTTGAATACTGATAAAATCAAGTACAGCGAAAAATTTGTAAACATTTTTGGGCATGATAGTTCTCAAAAGTTAACTCTCCATGATGTCAGGAAACAACTTTATCCATCAGACAGGCGTAATATCGTTAAAAAGGCCTTTGAAGATTCGTTGATTTCCGGAAGGTATAAATACGAAGCGCGATTGATAAAGCCAGACAACAGCATTGTTCGCATAAGTACAATGGGTAGGGTTTTCTATGATGATAAGAACAACCCGTCAAAAATAATCGGCACGCTTAGAGATATTACCCAGGAAGAACAATACCGTCATGCACTGGAAAAAAGTGAAAGAAGATTGCGCAGATTTATTTTGAACGCACCCGTATCTATAGGCATATTAACAGGACCAGACTATATAGTAGAAATAATTAATGAGTCAGCGCTTAAGTTGATGGGGAAAACCAATGAACAAATGCTGAATAAGTCGGTTCTACACTCAATGACAGAACTGGATACACGGCAGGCAAAATTACTGCTTGACAATGTATATTATTCAGGAAAATCTTTTTCGGCGTCTGAATTTCCCGTAAAATTAAACAGGTATGGCAAGCTTGAAAAAATCTATGTCAATTTTGAATACGATCCGCTAATTGACACCGAAGGGAAAATCTATGGAATAATGGTGGTAGGAACTGAAGTAACTGAACAGGTTTTTGCACGAAAAAAGGTAGAGCAAAGTGAAGGCAGATTTAAGCTTTTGGCAGATAGTATGCCTCAATTTGTCTGGACGGCAGACCGCGAGGGGAATATAAATTATTTTAACAGAGCACTTTATGATTATTCTGGACTTTCAGAAAAACAATTGAAACCGGACGGTTGGATAACCATAGTTCATCCTGACGAACGCGAAGAGAATCTTCTTAAGTGGAAGAGCGCGATCAAAAGCGGGAAGGATTTTATTTATGAACACCGATTTAGGAGGTACGACGGCACATATCGTTGGCAGCTTAGCCGGGCAGTTCCGCTCAATGATGACCATGATAAAATCCAATTCTGGATAGGAACAAGTACAGATATACAGGAAATAAAAGAACAAGAAGAGCAGAAAGACTATTTTATCAGCATGGCAAGTCATGAATTAAAGACTCCAATAACCTCAATAAAAGGATATGTACAGATACTACAAAGCATGTATAAAGATAGTGATGATGTTGTATTGATAAGGTCTCTCGATCGGGTGCATGTTCAGATCGAAAAACTGACTACGCTCATTGGAGATCTTTTGGATGTATCAAAAATAAGAACCGGTTCGCTCACATTTCATAAGCAAAAATTTGATATTAACGAACTTATTAGAGAAGAAATAGAAGAGCACGAAATAATTCATCCCACTCATAAAATTGAGTTTAACAATAATGTAAGCCTTGCTGTGTTTGCAGATAGAGAGCGGATCAGGCAAGTATTGATCAATCTTATATCCAATGCTATTAAATATTCACCTAAAAACGGTAATATCCTGGTAAAATCAAAAGTAGAAAAACATAAAGTGTCGATTTCCGTAAAAGATGAAGGAATTGGAATAGACAAAAATTATCAACAAAAAATATTTGAACGTTTTTACCGGGTGGAAGGGAAGAGTGAAAAAACTTTCCCTGGTTTTGGAATCGGACTTTTTATTGCTTCTGAAATAATAAGACGACACAAGGGAAGTATTGGAGTAGAAAGTAAGCCAGGAAAAGGTTCGCGCTTCTTTTTCTCACTGCCATTATTCCAGGAGTAATCAGCAAATTTTTCTTCTTCATTCCATAAAATTATCGAGCTTCCTTTTCTCTTTTTTTGTGGGTCTGCCCTGTTTGCTTTTTCTCTTTCCGGTGTTAAATACAAACGCACTTGATTGTTTTTCATCCAAGATTTCCTTCGGAGATAAATCAATATAATGTTTAATCGCATCTTCATAATTAACGCGATTGTGTAATAAATAAGTCACTTCGATTATCCATTTCTTGTGTTCGGTTTTAACATCATAGACATCGCCCACAGCGACGGTTTTCGCTGGCTTTACATTAATGCCACTACATTTTACTTTACCGGAGTTACAGGCGTCCGCCGCAAGACTCCGCGTTTTAAAAACCCGAATGGCCCACAGATATTTATCAATCCGTATTTTTTCTTTTTCTTCCATTTGTCAATTTACTATTTTTCTGGTATGACGTTTTTAAAATTTAAACAAATCGCAGTAAACAAACAAATAACATGAATTATTGATCAAGGTATCTTCTGCAAAGCAGTAAAACGGCTCAATCGTCGAGCGATCCCACAATTTATGCGTATGGCAATATAAAAATATCCTTTGTATTTTTATCTAAAATCTAAACAAGATGGCTTATAAAAGAGTAAGAATTTTATTAGTAATTATTTTCTGTGCATTTACATTTACTTCTTTCTCACAATTTAGAGCCAAAGAAATAAACTGGAAAGAGGATGGCAACTCCACGCTAATTATCAGCGAAGGCAACATTGTAAAAACGGATCTTAAAACAGGCCTCCAAACTATCATCGTAAAAAAAGATCAACTGATTCCCACAGGCGCAACAGATCCGCTAAAATTCAATATCTACAGTTTTTCTCCTGATTATAAAATGCTGCTGATCTTTACCAATACGGCAAAAGTATGGCGCTACAATACCCGCGGCGATTATTGGATATTAAACTTAGCTACCAGCCAACTAACCCAGCTGGGAAAAACGCTTCCATCGCAATCGCTGATGTTTGCAAAAATTTCTCCAAATGGAAAGCAGGCGGCTTATGTGAGCGAGCACAATATATACGTGGAAGATCTTTCTTCTCACACAATAAAGCCACTAACGGTTGACGGTACACGGAAATTTATAAACGGCACTTTTGACTGGGTTTACGAAGAAGAACTTGGCTGTCGTGATGGATTCCGATGGAGTCCCGACAGCAAAAAAATTGCTTTCTGGCAGGTAGATGCTACAAAAATCCGGGACTATTATATGCTGAATACTACGGATTCGGTTTATTCAAGAATTATTCCCGTTGAATATCCCAAGGTGGGTTGGCCGCCGTCCCCGGTGCGTATCGGTGTGATAACGGTTGATAATGACAATATCGAATGGATGAATGTTCCGGGCAATCCCCAGGAACATTATATACCACGAATGGAATGGGCCGATAATTCTTTACAGGTGGTTTTGCAGCAATTGAACAGAAAACAGAATGAAAGTAAGCTATTTTATTATGATGTGAATACCGGTACTGCAACGAATTTTTATACCGAAAATGATAAAGCTTTTATCGATATTAAATCAAGGTGGAACGATAATGATCCGACGGGATGGGATTGGCTGCATTACGGAAAAGATTTTCTTTGGGTGAGCGAAAAAGATGGCTGGCGACATATCTACTTAATCAATCGCAATGGCAAAGAATCCCTGGTTACCAGAGGCGATTATGATATCAAAAATATCAAATGCATAGACGAAAAAAATGGCTATGTATATTTCATGGCGTCGCCCAAAAATGCGACTCAGCTCTATTTGTATCGCACCAAACTTAATGGTAAGGGAAAGCTGGAGCCACTATCGCCTCCAAACCTGGTTGGTACAAATAATTATAATATTTCTCCGTATGCCAAATACGCAATGCATTCGTTTTCAAATTATAAGACTCCCCCTACGGCAGAATGGATTAGTTTACCAGACGGAAAACCATTGGACAATAATAACAGTATTGCTAAAAACATGAAAACTGTGGAACACAATAATATCCGTTATTTCAAAGTAACTACAGAAGACAATATTACACTGGATGGCTGGATGATATATCCCTATAATTTTGATTCAACTAAAAAATACCCGGTTGTATTTTATGTGTATGGAGAGCCTGGATCTTCCACTGTGGACGATAAATTTGGCGCGCAATCTAATTTTCTATACCAAGGGAATATGAGTAAAGACGGATATTTTCAAGTGTCTGTCGATAATAGGGGAACGCCTTCACTTCGTGGAAGAGAATGGCGCAAATCAATTTACGGGCAAATAGGAAGATTAAACATCCGTGACCAGGCGATGGCTGCAAAGAAAATATTAGACGAACCCTATTTTGACAAGGACCGAGTGGCTGTATGGGGTTGGAGCGGTGGCGGTTCTTCTACACTAAACCTGATGTTTCAGCATCCTGAAATATATAAAACAGGGATTTCTATCGCGGCGGTTACCAATCTTTTGTTTTACGATAACATTTATGAAGAGAGATACATGGGTTTGATTCCTGAAAATAAAGAAAATTATATTTTGGGTTCACCTATTCATTATGCACAAAATTTGCAGGGAAACTTATTATTTATTCATGGCACAGGCGATGACAATGTACAATATGATAATGCCGAGGCTTTGCTGAACGAATTAATAAAATATAATAAGCAATTCCAGTTTATGCCTTATCCTAACAGAACCCATGCAATCTCTGAAGGTGAAGGGACACGCCAGCATTTATCTACTTTATACACAAATTATTTAAGAAAAAATTGTCCTCCCGGAGCGAGGGATCAATAAATGTTAGAGGCGAACAACATAAAAAAGCTGTATTCAAAATTGTGGCTTTTCTATATTGTTGCTAATTGAATATTGAATGCAGTAAACGAACAAAAATACGAAATTCAGTTTCGTCGTTTCATTCACCGTCCAAGCCTTTCAAAGTCTCTTTAAGCGCTGCAACCGCATCAGAGGACGTTTCGGCATCATCTGAAAATATAGCTTTTGCATCATCATCGTTACCGTAAAATGCCTCGTTTGATTTAGAATCGACTGCAATTTCGGATCCGCCCAAACTAATTCCTGCAAATAATCCTTTGCTGCTCGAATAAGAATATACCTCTGCTTCAAATTTAGAATCAGTACTCGCACTGGAGCTTCGTCCAACAGGTCCGGCTGTGGCAGATATGTCACCTCCCAAGGTAAAACTTCCCTTGCCTATATTCTGCAAAGTTTCTCCATTCTTAAAAATTAAAACCAAATCTACAGCCTGCACGCCAACTTGAAAACCGACACTGCCGCCGGTAATCGTAACGAACACAGGATTGCTCCACGATCCGTCTTCCTGTTTTAATACTGCAATGCCCTTGCCCCTTTTACCCGCAAAAACGAATCCGGCATTGATGAGCTTTGGAACAACAATAATTCCCTGTGTCACTTTCAAAAGCTCTTGTGGTATGCTTTCTTTCATCTCGCTGAAATCCTTTAGCACTTTTGCGCTGGACACTATCCGGTCTTCTTGCTTATTTTCGTTATCCTGGCATTTTGTAACCGAAGCAAAAAGAAATATAAAAATTGTTGAAAGCAATAATGGTAAGGTTGTTGATTTTTTCATAATTAGATTGTTATAAGATTATGTGACCTTTGCAACATAGTGTCATTTAGGATTTAAATTCGAATGCCTTTACTTTTTTATAACTTTTTTAAGAGAAACTTTTAGAAATAAAAAAAGCCATCCCGAAACGAGACAGCTTTTTAAAGCTATTTTTAGTTAATCCTATTAATTAATATTCTTTAGAAGAAATACTATGAATCAGAAGATTTCTCTTCAGAAACCGAAGCAACTTTTTCACCAGAGCCGGCATCTGCGCCTGATCTTGGAGGTCCTTTCCTTACAAAAACAGGACGGCTTGCAACTTTCGCTTTTTTGTGTGTTTCCTGGCGTTTAGTAAATTCAGCATCATGGTCTGTGCTCCACTTAGTGAATTTCTCCATCGCAGCCGCTTCGTCAAAAAGACCAAGAGAAACACCACGCAGTAGATGTTTCAAATATAACACACCCTTAAAGCTCAAAATACGACGAACTGTATCAGTCGGTTGAGCGCCCTTATGAAGCCATTCTAATGCTTTCTGGCGATCTACCTGAATACTTGCCGGTACGGTAAGTGGATTATAAGATCCTAATTTTTGAATAAATTTTCCGTCACGTGGACTACGTGAATCTGCAACTACTATAAAGTAGAATGGCCTTTTCTTAGAGCCATGTCTTTGCAATCTCATTTTTACAGCCATAAAAATAAAAATTTTTTTGGGTTTATTTAATTTGGTTTTTAAAAGGATTGCAAATATAATAATTGCGAACTTAAAATACAAAACATTCCTGCTAAAATTAAAAAAACGCCTGCTAAAAGTAAGAAGTTAACACTATGTCTTCGAAAATGGGATTATTATCCTATCTGTGCCTACTTTTAAGGTACTTTTCATGTATTATTTGTTCCATGGGTTTTTCATAAACTTTACTTTCTACCCATGAAATTATATCTAAATAGGCAAACGATCTCGTTTCAAAACGGTTTTTTTCCAAGTGCTTTATTTTGGAGAGAAAGTTCTGCAACTCTGGTTTTAATGCCCGTGCATTTACCTTGAATGAATGACGCAAAAAACTAAATATAGCTTCTTCCACCACAGTAAGATTTTTCATTTTTGCCATAAAACGATACACTGATCTTATAAGAGAATCCAATATTTCATCATTCCCAATTTCGTAGTGGCACATCAAATGCATCAGACGTGCATAGCATTGCAAATCATTGCGCAGGCCAGGTCGATTATCATTTATAAGCTTGTGCAAGTAGTCTATCGCTTTTGCGTACTCACCGGCCCCAAAATAAAGGGACGCAAATTTGTAATTGAAAACCAGGATTCGATGGCTGTCAACAAACAGTGCATATTCAGAAAGCTTTTTTTCTACTTCCGGCACTATTTCAAGGCCTTTAGTAAAATTCCCCTGCATAAGATACTGATTCAATTTAGCGCCGTTTATATAAATAGACGTATGGGTTCTAAAATTGTCATGCCGGTTAGCCGTTTCCGTTTTAGCAAAATCTTCGAATTTTTCAAGCGTGTATTTAAATTCCTTAAAATTTCTTAAATCGAAGTGTGCGTTTAATAATGTATGCATTCCCTTTATGTAATGCCCGGTCTCTACCGCGATCATTGGACTGTCTTCATCAAACAGGTCAATCCACTTTTGGCTGTACTTATAATACATCAAAAAATCCTGACGGATAAATGCGTACCAACAATAGCTCTGGTATAAATAGAGTTTTTCATAAAACCCATGTATAGCATGCACGTCATCTGGCAAAGAACCCTTGAAAAATTTTCTTATACCCTTTTCATCATCTTCATTTCGTGCATGTCCATTCTCAACGTACCACCTGTACAACAATAAGGCAAGATTAGACAGCTTGGTCACCCTGTCTATATGATTGCTGATATCCAACGCTTCATTGGCAAGCAATTCTGTTTTTTCCAGTGTACTTCTCGTGATATGTAACGTTTCTATTTTCTTTTCCAGGGAAATAGCTTGCACCAAAAAATTCATTTTCTGATTGGTTTTTGCCAGCTCTTTTGCCTTTTCTAGTATATGGAGGCTTTGAATTTTGAGTCCTTTGTTGTACAATAACCGGGCATTATCAAGTTGCTCACTGAGTTTAAGGTCTATATTGTCGTTTGTTTTTAAAAGTCGCAGGCTGGCTAATATTTGTTTATAAAGATGTGTCTTCAAATTAGAAAACTGCGGCCTGGTGAAATCTTTAAGCGTTTTTAAAAGAAATTTTTCATCATATTCCGGGAGCTTATCCATGGCATCAAACAATCTTATGATTTTTAGATCTTCTTTGGACGAACTCCGTTTTATATAAAGTTTAAAATGCCTCTTTTCAGACTTTTCGAGTGAATGAATTAATTGGAATAAGGTATCTGATAAATGGTTGGACATCGATATTTTTTTTGTCAAATTCTTCCTGCCATCGGTTAAAAAAATGCTACATCACACCGCGGTAAGCCGTTTGTCGTATGGCTGCAATATGTCAGTGCAAGCAAAAGCTATTTGCAAAGCAAAGAAAGAAAAAAAATGAAAAGAAAAGATAATAAGAGTATTATCTTTTAAAAATTTCTTTATGACAAGCGCTGCGAAGGAGCGTCATATGAACAATTAAGCATCCTGAAATCAAGCAATCGAAAAGGGTCGTTCTGTTTCTACAGAGTAATTTTTGCGATTGCTAAAATAGCTATTTTTTTTAACAGACAAAATATTTTTTTAATTCTTGAGCGGCACCTTCATTTTTAAGGGTATAAAAAACAGATGCCGACCATCATGACCGGCATCTGTTATTAGTTTAGAAATAGGGCTTTTTTAATCTAAATACCTTAAAGTTTAGCCACCACAAAATCCTGAGTTACTTTCGTTTTAGAGCTTACCTTGTAAACCTTAGTGGTATTGCTTTCCAGGTTAGTCACCTCAATCGTGATACCAAACAAATCTGATTGTAAATCATCCTCGTTACCAGCGATTCGATAATTTCTGGAAATATTGACTCCACTGACTTTTTCAGAAAGTAATTTATTATCTTCATAGTCCGTTATTGAGATCAAATACTGAGCGCTGTCAGAATTGTTTAAGTTGAGCTGGAACACGGGTTGGCTTTCGCTTTTACCAATAAATTTTAACTCGGTCGGATCACCAGTTTTCAAACGGGCGAATGTAGGAGTCGAAGTACCCATTATGCAAAGGCTTAGTAAGCCTAATGCCATGTTTCTGGTTGTTTTTTTTGCTTGTTTCATAATACGTGTTTTTTAGATTTAATGATTAAAATTTGTTTACTCATTCAAGCAACGACGATGTAAAAGTAATTCGGTAAAAATGATGACGCAAACAAGAATTTTGCAACTTACGGCATGTTGAAATCACTTCTATTCCAACGCAACCAATGCCAGCAAAGAGTTTTATTTTCAAACGCATTTGATGCCCAAACCTATTATTAAGAAAATTGCAAACGAGTTACCGTATCTTTTTTAATTAATTAAGCACGTAACATTTTAATTTATTGCTTTTGGAAAATATTTATTTTGCTCCTCTAATCTCATTATTCCTCCGTTCTAAATTTTCATAACATAAGAAACTATTTTTCAGTCACAATCTGTATATCGCAAAATAAACGGCCTGAATTTTTTTTACTTTGTTTTAAAAAGCTTATGTTAGTACTGAAAATAAAATAATGGCCCTAAAAATGGGTTGGGCATCATGAAACAAAAAGCTTTAATTCGTTAGCCTTTAATTAATTACAAAAAAATAAACGATTATGCGATGATAAAGCATTCAATAACTTAGTTATAACATGTGACAACCTCAAACTAAATTTGTCTTAACAAAGGAAGAAAAAGTAGAAGGAATTTGAAGCGTTAGAATAAACAAGCAAATCTTCCGTTATAAGTTGTAGACAGCACAAAATAATATTTAAACTTTCTCATATCAAGCAATCGAAAAGGGTCGCTCTGTTTCCACAGAGGGACCTATTTTTTTTAGCTCTGACTCTCTTATTTTTGTGAATTAGCAACCCTAAGGAACATTTATATATTTATGTATTTGCAACGATAATTGCCATTGGGGATTTTCTTTGATGTAGTCAACGATCAAAGGTGTTACCATTTCTGATTTACTCCATTCAGGTTGCAGATACAGATTACATTGAGATGAAACTTGGGCTGCATATTTTTCAGCCCAGGCAAAGTCTGATTTATTAAAGACGATTATTTTTAATTCGTTTGCTTTAGGCAGTATGTCAGGCAAGGGTGGTTTAAACTTTTTCGGCGAAAGGCATATCCAGTCCCAACTTCCGGTTAAGGGCGACGAGCCTGAAGTTTCTATATTTGTAGCAAATCCTTCTTCTTGTAACGTGGAAGTTAATTCCTCAAGATTATACAGAGTGGGTTCGCCGCCCGTAATTACAGCTAATCTAGCAGGATTTCTTTTTGCTGCTGAAATTATTTTTTCGATGCTTTGTAAAGGATACAAATTCTCGTCCCAGCTATCTTTTACATCGCACCAAACGCAACCTACATCGCAGCCTGCCAGCCTGATAAAGTATGCGGCTTTACCTTGGTGAAATCCTTCTCCCTGGAGCGTGTAGAAGGATTCCATGATGGGTAAGGCGTGAGTGGCTAATGGTGAATCGTGAATAATCAATGAATGAAAAATATATGGGTGATTGAAAAAGCAAAGTTAAATAGTAAGCAAACAAATATCCCTGATTTCTATTTTATCAAATAGCCTGATTGTTCTGGGCATTTTCTTAAACCCCTTGTTTGGAGGGCCGGGAGGCTGCCTTAAATGTGTTCATTAGCAAAGCCGCAATGGTCATCAATCCTACGCCGCCAGGCACTGGACTGATATAACTGCATTTGGGCGCCACATTTTCAAAATCAACATCTCCCTTTAATGCAAATCCACTTTTTTTCGTTTCATCTTTTACGCGATTGATACCGACGTCTACCACGACCCCGTTTTCTTTCACCATGTCCGCTGTAACAAATTTTGGTTTGCCAATAGCAGCAACAATAATATCCGCCTTCAGGCAAACAGATTTTAAATCTTTTGTACGCGAATGACAAAGCGTAACCGTTGCATTTCCATACTCACTATTGTTCCTGCTCATCAATATGCTTAATGGTGTTCCCACGGTATGACTTCTTCCGATTATCACTACATTTTTACCCTGCGTTGAAATGTTGTAATGCTGAAGCATTAACAGAACACCATACGGCGTAGCCGAAATAAATGTCGGAAAACCAAGCACCATGTTGCCAATATTCAAGGGATGAAATCCATCGACATCTTTTTCCGGAGAAATATGTAGCGTAACCTTCTTTTCAGAAATATGTTTTGGCAAAGGGACCTGTACAAGAATGCCATCAATATTATCGTCATTATTCAGCTCATCTATTTTTTCTAAAAGCATCTCCTCGGAAATGGAACTATCATACCGGAATAAAGAGGATTGAATACCAATCTCTTTACAGTTTTTTACTTTTGAAGCCACATAAGTTTCGCTGGCAGGATCATTACCAACAAGAATAGCGGCGAGATGTGGTATTTTTTTACCCTGCGCTTCAAACGTTGAAATTTTATTTCTAATATCTTCTCTTATTGCGGCTGAAGCCACTTTTCCGTCTAATAATTGCATGGCGCAAAAGTAACATCTGTTGCTGAATCATAAATGTTTTTATGATTTTACAAGATATTTTGATATTAATCTTTACATTTAGTGAACCCTAAAATTTCTGCATGTGAGAAAAATCTACCTTTTATGTTTTCTCTTTCCATCTGCTGATTTTGCCGAGGCACAGTCCTTGCGAAAACCAATAGCAGCCGCATATACAGGCTTCGGTGCTTATAGTGTAAATCATGTAGATGCATTTTCCATTGCATCCAACCAGGCGGCACTAGCGCAAATTAAAAATCCTTCATTGAGCTTATATGGTGAAAAAAGATTTTTAGTAGAAGGCACCAATATGTATTCTTCCATTTTTGCCCTTCCAACTAACCAGGGAAATTTTGCCTTCCAAGCAGATTATTTTGGCTATGCAAATTATAACGAATCACAATTGGGCATTGCTTATGCACGAAACGTTGGAACAAAATTAGATGTCGGTGTAAAATTCAACTATTATTCTTTCCGGATTCCGGGCTATCAAAATTATTCCGCGGTAAATTTTGAAATAGGTGCCATTGCTCATCTCACAGAGAAATTAAACGCTGGGATTCATTTCTACAACCCGCTTGGTGGCAATCTTTCAAAAACCGATCATGAAAAATTAAGTTCGGTATATACATTCGGAATAGGCTATGAATCTTCAGAAAATTTTTTAATAAGCGCAGAAATTGTGAAGCAGGAAGATTTGCCGGTGAATGTAAATGTGGGCATGCAATACAATTTTGACAAACAATTTTTCGCACGATTTGGCATTGCTTCGCAAACAGCTTCACCCTATTTTGGTGCAGGAGTAAGTTGGGACAATCTTAGAATTGATGTGAGCGCAAGCTATCATCCTCAGTTGGGCATAAGCCCTGGATTAATGTTGATCGTTAACTTCAAATCCGGGAACGCTGAGAAAGAATAATTACATACAACGCTTTATGCACTTCGCATTATCCATTACTCTATGTTTTGGATACAGCCTGGCAAATGCGCAGGAATTTCCCTACCCAATAGAGCCGCCCCAGATAATAGAAGACCAGTTAGAACACCTGGCTGCGGATAATGAAGATGAAGCCTCCGAAGATGATAATTACCTGCAAGCGTTGAATCATTTTCTAAAATATCCCATTAATCTTAACTATGCGGATGAGGGCGTTCTGGAACAATTACATTTATTAAATCCTTTGCAAATAAGCAGCTTTTTTTCCTACAGAAAATTGTTTGGAAATTTCCTAAGCATTTATGAGCTACAAGCCATACCAACATGGGATTTGACGCTAATAAGTCGCATAAGGCCTTACGTTAATATTGCGCAAAAAACAGAAGCTTTTAATTCCATCAGTAGCCGAATAAAAAAAGGAGAAAGTTCTTTAGTGATGCGAGGAACCCAGGTAATTGAAAAATCGAAAGGCTATCTTTTAGATAGCAGCGAAGCGAAAAATTATTATCCAGGAAGTGCGCAAAAAATATTAGTGCGGTATAAATATCGCTTCAAAAATTTATTGCAGTTTGGGTTAACCGCTGAAAAAGACGCAGGCGAACAATTTTTAAAAGGCGCACAGAAATATGGTTTTGATTTTTATTCAGCACATTTTTTTGTTAGAAACCTGGGCATTATTAAATCACTTGCCATAGGTGATTTTTCGGTAAACCTCGGGCAGGGATTAACTCAATGGCAAAGCCTTGCATTTAATAAAGGCGCTGACATCATGAATTCAAAACGCCAGGCCGATAAATTGCTCCCTTATAATTCTGCCGGAGAAATTGATTTCAACCGCGGCGCAGGAATTACTTTGCAAAAAAGAAATTGGGAATCTACGGCGTTCGTAAGCTATAGAAAATTAGATGCAGGTATTAATGTAGATGCGTTAAGTTATGAAGATTATGCCTCTTCTTTACGTACTTCAGGATACCACCGAACAGTAAATGAAATTAAAGGAAAAGGAGTTCAGGGACAACTTACCTTGGGAGGAAATATAACTTACCAAACTGAAAAATTTCATGTAGGCGCCAACGCTGTGCATTATAATTTTCAACATTCCATTACCAAAGAAGATTACTTGTACAATAAGTATGCCTTGTCGGGAAAAAGTGCCGGCAACTATAGCATCGACTACAGTTACACCTTGAAAAATATTCACTTTTACGGCGAAGCGGCGGTGGATAACGACCTGGATAAAGCCTTCGTAAATGGATTACTCGTTAATATGGATGCTCATGTGGCAATGAGTTTTATTTACCGAAACATTTCACGAGGATATCAATCTTTATATTCGAATG
>DATCFI010000019.1:0-12716 GCA_036509585.1 Hanamia sp.
TTAAATTAACCGGGCGGGTACTCTATTGCCTGATTCTGAAAATAATAATAACGGTATGGGTAACCGAAAATAATAGGTGGCCAAATATAAATAATTTTGTAAAATCGGGATGGGCCTGACATAATCAGCAGACCCTATTTAAACAATATACAAGGGCATTTAAGTGCCTACCTTGTGTTCTTCGGAAAATTTAATCACAATCAAATAAAAAAACAATCATGAAAACAATTCAAACTTTGACATTGGCAGTCGCCTTATTAACGCTATTCGCATCTTGTCAGTCCACTTCAGGTCAAACGCAAGACCTTTCAAACAAGGAAACAAGAATGAAAATTATGAACACAATTGCGAATGATAGCCTTATGTCGCAGGAAATGATAGGGACAATGATGAATAGCAAAAATGGTGGGATGATGATGCAGAAAAATCAAATGATGGACTTCGGAAATAGTAGTTCAATGATGAACATGCTGAAAAATAATCCCGGCATGATGCAAAACATGATGTCTGCCATGATGGAAACAGCTAAAGGTGACACCAGTATGATGTCCGGAATGATTAGAACCATGATGGGAAACCAGCAAATGATGGATATGATGCAAAATAGGACTGGTAATAAGATGATGAACAATATGAATATGGGAGGAATGAATAATCATCATCATTAAATAATATTTTTTTCTCACTTAAAAACATAAGTTATGATGCACAATAATGGAGATAATTATTTTTGGGGAATGCACGGAGGCTGGGGGATTTTTATTCTTATTGTTGTTATATTAATAGTAGGCTGGGCTATCTGGTCCCGAAAAAGAAAATGAACCGCGACATCTAAAAAATCTTCCCTTATTTAAAATAAGAACAACAATATGACAATTCAAATAAATACAGACAAAAATGTAAGTGTGCATGAAGCATTCGAGGCTCAGTTAGATGGTTTGCTTTTAGAAGAATTAAGCAGGTTCAGCGAGCACATCACGAGGCTGGAGGTGCACCTTTCAGACGAGAACGGAAGCAAACAGGAACAAAATGACAAAAGATGCATGATTGAAGCACGCATCAAAGGAAGGCAGCCAATTGCAGTTACGGCCAGGGCGAATGACTATGAACTTGCAGTAAGTGGCGCCATTGAAAAATTGAAAGCTTCGCTTGATACAATCGGGGGGAAATTGAGAAATCATTAAAAGAAATGAAGAATATAGATGAAAATATTATTGAAAGAGATGAAAAAAAAGGGTCTAAACATCTCCATTTAGAAAAAGAGCATAAGACTTTGCCCCAAAAAACTTCAGGACAAATGACCAATGGTTCCGGTATATTTTATTGCCCCATGCACTGTGAAGGCGATAAGACCTACGATAAACAAGGAAATTGTCCTGTTTGCGGAATGGATTTGGTGCAGCAGCCTTCTACTAAAAAACCGAAACAACAATATACCTGCCCAATGCACCCTCAGATCATTCGGGATGAGCCAGGGGCATGTCCAATATGTGGAATGGACCTCGTTCCTTTGAAAGTAAACGTGGATGAGGAAGACAAGACATACAAGAATCTATTGCATAAATTTAAAATAGCCGTCATTTTTACTGCACCGATTTTTATTCTTTCAATGACGGAGATGATACCCAATAACCCAATATTCAAATTGATGGATTTAAAATATTGGAACTGGGTGCAATTTGCCCTAAGTCTTCCCGTGGTTTTTTATGCAACGTGGATGTTCTTTCAGCGGGCATGGAAATCAATCATTACCTGGAATTTGAACATGTTTACGTTGATTGGTATTGGCTCGGGAGCGGCCTGGCTGTTTAGTGTGTTTGCTATTCTTTTTCCAACAATATTTCCTGATCAGTTTAAAACAGAACACGAAACCGTGCATGTTTATTTTGAAGCAGCTACCGTTATTTTAACGTTGGTATTATTAGGTCAACTCTTAGAAGCCCGTGCACATGGAAGAACCAATAGTGCGATAAAAGAGTTATTAAAACTGGCGCCTAACCAAGCAACGAAAATTATTAATGGCAAGGAGCAGGTAGTATCAATAGACGATATTATTAAAGGAGATTTATTACGCGTAAAACCAGGTGAAAAAATCCCTGTTGATGGAAGTATAAAAGAAGGCGAAGCGAACATAGACGAATCTATGATTACCGGGGAACCGGTTCCCCTGGAAAAGAAAACAGGAGATGCTGTAAGCTCAGGTACCATTAATGGAAACAAATCTTTTGTGATGATCGCCGAAAAAGTGGGCGCTGAAACTCTGCTGGCCAAAATTATTGAAATGGTCAATTCAGCAAGCCGTTCCAAGGCGCCTATTCAAAAAATTGCTGATAAAATTTCCGGCTATTTTGTTCCTGTTGTTGTTGGTATTTCAATCCTCACTTTTATCATTTGGGCAATTTTTGGCCCACAGCCTTCCTATGTATTTGCATTTGTAAATGCCATAGCTGTCTTAATAATTGCCTGCCCCTGTGCATTGGGCCTGGCCACTCCCATGTCGGTAATGGTAGGCGTAGGAAAGGGTGCCCAGTCGGGAGTACTCATTAAAGATGCAGAATCGCTTGAAAAAATGAATGACATTGACATTGTAATAATAGACAAAACAGGAACGCTGACAGAAGGAAAACCATCTGTTGAAAAAGTGGTCAGCGCTAATAGTAAATATTCCGAAGATGATATTCTTCAAAAAATTATTTCTTTAAACAGCAGCAGTGAACATCCGCTGGCGCAGGCAACTATACGTTATGGAGAAGAAAAGAAAATTGTTGTAAAACCGGTTTCAAAGTTTGAAGCGGTAACAGGAAAAGGAGTGATTGCTGATTTGGATGGTGCCTCATTGGCATTGGGCAATGAAAAATTGATGCAACAGGTAAAAGCGGCCATTGCACCCGATTTGGAGGCGCAGGTGAAAGCCGAACAAAAATTGGGTAAAACGGTTTCCTATTTATCAGAAGGAAATGCAGCAATTGGTTTTGTCGTGATTTCAGATAAAATAAAAGCATCAAGCCAGGAAGCCGTCCGCCAATTACAGGAAGAAGGTTTGAAGGTAATTATGTTTACCGGCGACAACGAAAACACGGCAAAGGCAGTAAGTGACAAATTACATTTGGATGGCTTCAAAGCCCAGATGTTACCTGAAGATAAATTGAATGAAATAAAACACCTTCAATCGGAAGGAAAAAAAGTAGCCATGGCGGGTGATGGTATAAACGATGCACCAGCTTTATCACAAGCTGATATTGGAATTGCCATGGGCACCGGAACCGATGTGGCCATCGAAAGTGCATCCATCACTTTAGTAAAAGGTGACCTCGATGGGGTTGTAAAAGCACGAACATTAAGCCACAAAGTAATGAAGAACATAAAACAAAACCTTCTCTTCGCGCTTGGCTATAATGCTTTGGGAATTCCCATTGCTGCTGGTGTCTTGTATCTTGTTTTCGGGCTGTTACTTTCGCCCATGATTGCTGCATTAGCCATGAGCTTTAGCTCCGTTTCAGTTATTGCCAACGCACTCAGATTAAGAAGATTAAAATTATAAAACAAATCAATAAAATTTAATAAAATGGAAACAGAAACAATGCACCCTGAAGTAAAGGAAACTTTATCCCCCTCAATGTTGCAAAAAATAAATGCCTACTGGCGTGCTGCCAACTATCTTTCAGTAGGACAAATATATCTTTATGACAACCCGCTATTGAAAGAGCCGCTAAAGCTGGAACATGTAAAGCCGCTTGTGGTAGGCCATTGGGGCACTACACCGGGACAAAATTTTATCTACGTTCACCTAAACCGTATCATCAAAAAATATGATTTAGACATGTTCTATATCGCAGGCCCCGGCCATGGTGGCCCTGCAATAGTTGGTAATGTTTATTTGGAAGGAACCTGGAGTGAAGTATATCCAAACGTAACAAAGGATGAAGCCGGGTTAAAAAAACTATTCAAGCAATTCTCTTTTCCCGGAGGCATTTCAAGTCATGTGGCGCCTACTACACCGGGCTCCATTCACGAAGGTGGAGAGTTGGGTTATTCTTTGAGCCATGCATTTGGCGCCGCATTCGACAACCCGGATTTGATCGTTGCATGCGTTGTTGGTGATGGCGAAGCAGAAACCGGCCCCTTAGCTACCTCATGGCAATCTAATAAATTACTGAACCCAATTACAGATGGAGTTGTTCTGCCGATTCTTCATCTCAATGGTTACAAGATCAGTAACCCAACGATATTGGCGAGAATTGAAGACGATGAGTTGGAACAATTTTTTCGTGGTTGTGGATGGACGCCGCATTTCGTTGAAGGGGATGATCCTGAAACAATGCATCAACTGATGGCAGTTACCCTGGATGAGGTAATCGCTGATATCCATCTAATACAAAACAATGCAAGAAGTAACAACGACAACACCCGCCCGCGCTGGCCAATGATCGTTTTAAAATCACCAAAAGGATGGACCGGGCCGAAGGTGGTAGATGGCTTACATATTGAAGGGACATTTCGTGCGCACCAGGTTCCAATAATTGTGGACGCAGAACATCCTGATCATGTGAAGCTGTTGGAAAGTTGGATGAAGAGCTACAAACCCGAAGAATTATTTGATGAAAATGGAACTCTAATTCCTGAATTGGTTGAGCTGGCGCCTAAGGGCAATCACAGAATGGGCGCTAATCTTCATGCCAACGGTGGTATTCTTTTGAAAGATTTGCGCATGCCTGATTTTCACGATCATGCTGTACATGTTCCTTCTCCTGGTGCTGTATTTGGGCAAGACACCATGGTGCTTGGAAAGTTTCTGCGGGACGTTGCGAAACTAAATAATGATGAACATAATTTTCGTGTATTTGGCCCAGATGAAACGTTATCAAATTTGTTGGGAGCTATTTTTGAAACAACCAATCGCCAGTGGGATGACGCAACGGAACAGTATGATGAATTTTTGGCGCCTACAGGCCAGGTGGTTGACTCTATGCTTAGCGAGCACCAATGTGAAGGCTTCCTTGAGGGTTATCTTTTGACGGGAAGACATGGATTGTTCAATAGTTACGAAGCGTTCATCCGTATCGTTGACTCTATGTTTAGTCAGCATGCCAAATGGCTGAAAGTATGCCTGGAACTACCCTGGCGCAGGAAGATTTCATCGCTGAATTATTTATTGGCGTCGCATGTATGGCAACAGGATCACAATGGATTTACCCATCAGGATCCCGGCTTTTTGGGTCATGTGATTAATAAGAAAGCAGATGTGGTAAGAGTTTATTTGCCACCGGATGCCAACTGCCTCTTATCTGTTTTTGATCATTGTTTGCGCAGTCGTAATTATGTAAACGTGGTTGTAGCAGGAAAACATCCGCTGCCGCAATGGCTTACGATGGACCAGGCAGTCGTTCATTGTACCGAAGGAATCGGCATCTGGCAATGGGCAAGTAATGACCAGGGATCTGAACCTGATGTAGTGATGGCTTGCTGTGGAGATACACCTACACTGGAATTGCTTGCAGCCGTTTCAATATTACGGGAACACCTTCCTGAAGTTAAAGTAAGAGTGGTGAATGTAGTTGACTTGATGAAACTGCAATCAGCATCAGAGCATCCGCATGGGCTGAACGACCAGGATTATGACTCGATATTCACAAAAGACAAGCACATCATTTTCAACTTTCATGGTTATCCCTGGTTGGTTCATCGTCTTACTTATCGGCGCACAAACCATAACCTTCATGTAAGAGGTTATAAAGAAGAAGGCACCATTACAACACCTTTTGATTTAAGAGTGCAGAATGATATTGACCGTTTTCATTTAGTGATAGATGTGATTGACCGCTTGCCTAATTTAGGAAGCAAAGGCGATTACCTGAAGCAACAGTTAAAGGACAAATTGATTGAACATAAACATTATGTGCATCAATATGGCAAGGACCTGCCTGAGATACTTAATTGGAAATGGAAGGTAACCGAACAGGGTAAGTGAGAACAAAAAAAGGAAATATAAATTCATAACAAAATTGCGGGGGCAATAAAAAGAGAATTAATTATAAAATTTAAACATAATGACAACAATAAAAAACTTAGGCATCTGGATGGATCATGCGAGCGCACATGTAATGGAAATTGCTGACCCTATGGTAACAAATATTGTAGAATGCGAATCCACACATGAGGAAAAAGAGAAAACCTTGCAGAAGGGAGAAAGCATAATGCACAACAAAAACCAGCAACAGCAGGCGGAGTATTATAAAAGGTTGGGTGGGGTTATAAAAGGTTATGATGATGTATTGTTGTTTGGCCCTACTGATGCCAAAGTAGAGTTATTAAATATTTTGAAGGCAGACCTAAACTTTTCGAAAATTAAAATTGAAATAAGGCAAACTGATAAAATGACGGAAAACCAGGAGCATGCATTTGTAAGAGAATATTTTTCAAAAAACTGAGATGGATTAGCAGTTGACTTCTGGAGTAGCAGTCGACTTTAAAACATACAACAATGTGCGGCAAAGGCAGTACGCCAGGGATTGTAGGGCGCTGCCATGGACTGCGCCATATTTCTCAGCAATTAATCTAAGATCCAATCATACATTAAGAATAAAAGGAGGATACTTATTATGGAATCCGACAACAAGCAGCCTAAGGCAACCAAGTCAAAAACGCCCGCTGCACCTGCGCCCGAAGACGATCTGAAAACGCTGCCCATAGCTGAAGTGGAGAAAAAATTGGGGTCATCCCCTGATGGTCTCACCGGTGCTGAGGCAAAAAAACGGCTAACCCAATATGGCCCTAATGAGTTGGAAGAAAAGAAAACCAACATGCTCCTGAAATTCCTAAGTTATTTCTGGGGGCCTATTCCATGGATGATTGAAATAGCCGTGATTCTTTCTGCTGTAGCCCGTCACTGGCCCGATTTTTTCATTATCCTCGTTTTGCTTTTTGCCAATGCCATGATTGGATTTTGGGAAGAACGCCAGGCTGGAAATGCGATCGAGGCATTGAAGGCAAAGCTAGCTATTAATGCCAGGGTAAAAAGAGATGGTAAATGGTTAACACCCCCGGCCCGCGAACTGGTGCCCGGAGATGTAATACGCATGCGCCTCGGAGACATCGTGCCGGCAGATGCCCGTTTACTGAAAGGCGACGAAATATCCGTTGACCAGTCAGCGCTAACTGGAGAATCTTTACCGGCGATACGCAAAACCGGTGAAGCTGTATTCTCAGGCTCTACTATTCGCAGGGGTGAAATTGACGCCTTGGTTTATGCAACGGGTACCAATACTTACTTTGGCAAGACAGCAAAACTGGTGGCCGAGGCCCATACAGTCAGTCATTTTCAAAAGGCAGTCCTTAAGATTGGTAACTATCTCATCATACTTGCTGTGGCTTTAGTGGCGATCATTATTGCCGTCGCGATTTTCCGTGGCGACCCAATTCTCAGCACCTTACAGTTTGCCCTTGTACTAACGGTGGCGGCTATCCCGGTAGCGATGCCAACGGTGTTATCCGTAACGATGGCGGTTGGTGCACGCCTCCTCGCTAAAAAGAAAGCTATCGTCAGCAAGCTGGTGGCTATTGAAGAGCTGGCTGGCGTAGATGTGCTTTGTGCTGATAAAACAGGAACGCTAACGCAGAACAAACTTACATTAGGAGATCCGTTCAGTGTGAATAACATTCCTGCAGACCAGGTTATTCTGGATGGCGCTTTGGCATCCCGTGCAGAAAATAATGATACCATTGACCTGGCGGTTCTTGGCGGAATGAAAAATAAGGATGCCTTAAAGGAATACACTGTTCAGCATTTTCAACCATTCGACCCGGTACACAAACGCACCGAGGCGCAGGTAAAAGGCAAAGATGGAAAAACGTTTAAAGTCACGAAGGGCGCACCACAGGTTATCCTGGCATTATCGGCAAATCTTGCGCAGGTAAAGCCTGCCGTTGATAAAGCAGTCAATGATTTTGCTGCGAAAGGCTTCCGGGCGTTGGGTGTTGCCCGTGCAGGAGGCGATGGCCAGTGGCAGTTTGTCGGCGTGTTACCCCTTTTTGATCCTCCACGTGATGATGCAAAAGAAACCATTGCAACAGCGGTGAAGATGGGTGTAAAGATAAAGATGGTGACTGGTGACGCATTGGCTATCGCCAAAGAAACAGCCCAAAAATTAAACATGGGGTCGAATATACTTGATGCTGCAATGCTGGGTGATTCTAAGAAAGAGGAAAGTGCAGCGGTGACGGCATCAATCGAGAATGCAGATGGTTTTGCACAGGTATTTCCTGAACATAAATACCACATTATTGATGTGCTGCAAAAGCACGGGCATATCGTTGGCATGACTGGGGACGGCGTGAATGATGCTCCTGCTTTAAAGAAAGCAGACTGTGGCATAGCCGTTTCCGGTGCGACAGACGCTGCACGGGCTGCGGCATCTATCGTTTTGCTGACCCCCGGTCTTTCTGTAATTATTGATGCCATTAAGGAAAGCCGACGCATTTTCCAGCGCATGAATAGCTACGCGATTTACCGGATAGCTGAAACCTTGCGTGTGTTGTTTTTTATGACGCTGGCGATCATCGTATTTAATTTTTACCCGGTGACAGCGGTAATGATTGTGATGATCGCTTTACTGAATGATGGCGCCATCCTTTCCATTGCCTATGATAACGTGCATTACAAAGACGAGCCGGAGGCATGGAATATGCGTATGGTGCTGGGGATTTCAACGGTGCTCGGGATCATAGGAGTTATTGCCGCCTTCGGACTTTTTTACCTTGCCGAGCGTGTCTTTCATCTTGACCGTGACCAGGCACAGACCATGATGTATTTAAAACTGTCTGTAGCGGGGCATCTAACAATCTTCCTTACACGCACAAGAGGACCCTTCTGGTCCATCCGCCCTGCAAAAATTTTATGGATGGCTGTTCTCGGTACCCAAATCGTAGCAACTTTAATAGCGGTGTATGGTTTATTTATGACACCGCTTGGCTGGGGTTGGGCAGGCTTCGTGTGGGGCTATGCGTTAGTATGGTTTCTTATTAATGACCGCATAAAATTACTTGCGTACCTGATCTTTGACCGGACAAAATCCAAATCAAAAACCGGAACTGCAGTATTGCAAAAAACAGAAGACAAAGCCAGTTCAGCATCTGTAGCAAACGCTGAGCCTAAGACTGATGCCAAGGAAGAACCTAAAGCAGATGCAAAGACAGAGCCTGCCACTGATAGTAAGGAAGAACCGAAACAGGATATCAAGTCCGAGGCGAAATCAGCGGATAAAACGGAAACGAACCCTGAAGTAAAAGCAGAAGCAAAACCAGTTTCAAAAACGGAGCCTCCTACTGATAGCAAGGAAGAACCGAAACCTGACCTAAAAGCAGAAACGAAACCGCCAGACACAACGGAGCAGAAACCTGAAGCAAAAGCAGACGCAAAAACAGAGCCTGCTGCTGGTAGCAAGGAAGAATCGAAACAGGATGTCAAGGCCGAGGCAAAACCAGCAGACACAGCGGAACCCAAACCTGAAGTAAATGCAGATACAACAAAAGATTTAAATCCGGAGATTGCGAAGCGCGCTTATGAGATTTTTGAAGGGCGGAGCCGCCAGGGTGGGCCGGCCCTTAGTGATTGGGAACAGGCGAAACTGGAGATGGAGATTGATAAATTGAAAGCTGCGTCGAACAAAGAAACGAAAGATGCAGCGCCTAAAGCCGTAGCAAGTAATGAACCTAAACCCGAAGATGCAGCATCAAGAAAATCCGAAAGCAAAGAAGATACAGTTCCAAAAAATAAAGAAGAGTCGGCAAAAGATTTAGCGCCGCAGACTGTTCAGCGGGTGCATAAACTATATGAAGAGTTAGGCCGCGAAGACGTAAAGGAAGCGCAGGACTGGGAAAAAGCGCATCATGATATACAAGACAAATGAAAAATAAAGAAAACGATAAAACAGGTTTGAAGGGTTTCGTCTATGTTGCCGTAGGCGTTGCGGCAGTCGGTGGGTTACTGTTCGGCTATGATACCGGCGTTATTTCGGGAGCTATACTCTTCATTCAAAAGCAATATACTCTATCGTCCATTATGGAGGAGGTAGTGGTTAGTTCCGTTTTGGTAGGAGCAATCATTGGCGCTGTTATGGGTGGTGCGCTTACAAATCGCTACGGGCGACGAATAATGATAATAATCGCCGGCATTATTTTCACCATCAGCGCCATTGGCACTGCCTTTGCCCCCTCAGTTACCTGGTTAATTACCGGCAGGCTGATTAGCGGAATCGCTATTGGTATCGCTTCATTTATTTCCCCGATGTATATAAGCGAGCTGGTGCCGGCTAAGGTTCGCGGGTCATTGGTAGCCGTTAACATGCTTGCGATTACCACCGGAATCGTCGTTGCCTACCTCGTTGATTATGCCTACTCCGGGAGTGCGGGCTGGCGATATATGTTTGGCCTGGCGGCTATACCATCTATCGGCCTTGTTATTGGCATGTGGTTTTTACCCGATAGTCCTCGCTGGCTGATTAGTAAATCAAAAGTGAAAGAAGCAAAGGTGGTTTTAAAACGTGTGCGAACGGAAGCAGATGTAACGCCGGAAATTACGGATATCCAAAAAAGCATGGAAAGGCAGGGCAAAGGCGGTTTTAAGGGATTATTTCAGCATTCGCTAAAGATGCCTTTGATTGTGGGTTTAGGGTTGGCGACATTTCAGCAGATAACGGGCATTAATACGGTGATTTATTATTCACCAACTATTTTCAAGTTTGCCGGTATTAATGGTGCAGGCCCCGCGATATTGGCTGGCGCTGCACTTGCAGGTGTCATGTGGTGCTTTCACGTGCTGGCCATCTTCATGCTCGACAGGGTCGGAAGAAGGCCTTTGTTATTAACCGGAGTTGCCGGTCAGGTTATTGGCCTCGCGGTCCTCGGTGCTGCATTTCAATTTCCGCAGTTGGCAAGTTTTAAAAGCTATATTGCTATGGCAGGACTGGGTATTTATGTGGCATGTTTCGCTTTTGGGCTCGGGCCTATTTTTTGGCTGTTAATTTCTGAGATATATCCCCTGAAGGTTCGCGGGGCGGCCATGAGCGCAGTAACGGTTACTAATTGGGCAATGAATCTTATTGTAGCAATTACCTTTCTGAGTTTAGTCGCATTTTTAGGGCATGCATATACTTTTTGGCTTTATGGAGTGATAGCTATAGGTGCCTGGATCTTTTTTTACAAGTTCGTTCCTGAAACAAAAGGGAAAAGCCTTGAACAAATTGAAGAACATTGGCGGTCCGGAAAGACAGCAAGGGCACTATAAAAAAGGATAGAAAAATTGTCTGAACTCATTTTTGGAAATGAAGTAATAATTAGTGCCGTAGTAAACAAACAAATTTCAATGATTCTTATTTTCAATGATAAGAATGACGAGTCATGAACCTCTGGCGTACAGAGGCAATCAGATGCTGGTTACTTATTTACAACTTTATTGTAAGTGCTTATTGGAATTTTATTGCTCAAAACCTAAAATTGACTTTTTGAGGGTTGACTAATTAATATCGTAGTAAACAAACCTACCTGTCCGGTAGGCAGGCAAATTTCAATGATTCTTCTTTTCAATGATAAGAATTTTTATGAAGCAATAATTAATATCGATAGTAAACGAACAAATATCAATGATTCTTCTATTCAATTGAAGTTTACTTTTAATTTTTGAAGCCTTTGGCTTGTCCTTTATACGGAAACTGGCTGCGACAGAACCTTACGACTTAAACGAATTATTCTAATAAATAAAAAAGATAATAGCCATGTCACACGCCAATTTTAAATGTAACACCACTCACGCTTCAACCAACTTAACTCATTTCTGGGAGCACACAGTGGGCAGCAGCCACGCAACCATGGCTTTGCGTGCAGATTGGCAAAAACAATTAACCCGCTGTAACAGGGAACTTGGTTTCCGGCATGTGCGCTTTCACGGTGTGCTTTCAGATGATATGGGAACTCTCGTGGATGAAGAAAACGCCCTTGTTTATTCCTTCTTTAATGCAGACCAGATCTGTGATTTTTTACTTTCCATTGGTATGCGCCCCTTTATGGAATTGTCATTTATGCCGAGTACTCTTGCCTCAGGTTCCGCTATCGTTTTTCATTACAAAGGAAATGTTACTGCGCCCAAAGATTATGACGATTGGGAAACACTGATAAATAAATTGGTGGAACATTGGGTGCAGCGTTATGGCTTGCCTGAAGTGAGCGAGTGGTTTTTTGAAGTGTGGAATGAACCAAACCTGGATGCCTTCTGGAAAAAAACGCAGGCAGATTATTTTAAACTATACCATCATACCGCCAATGCGATTAAAAATGTACACAAGAATTTAAAAGTAGGCGGACCCGCCACTGCCGACAATGCATGGATAACCGAATTCATGGATTATTGTGATAAGAATAAAGTACCTGCTGATTTTATCTCCACCCATCATTATCCTACAGATGCTTTTGGCAAACCGGGTGATGATACGATTACCCAGCTTTCTAAAAGCAAGCGAAGTGCGCTGCAAAAGGAAGCGAAGAAAGTAAAAAAACAAGCACAAGCCAAGCCGGTATATTATACCGAATGGAGCACCTCTTCGAACCCTTTTGATGAATTGCATGATATGCCCTATGCTGCCTGCTTCATCATTAAAACAGTAATTGAAGCAAATGGAATTGTGGAGGGATACAGCTACTGGACATTTTCTGACATTTTTGAAGAA
>DATCFI010000020.1:0-24030 GCA_036509585.1 Hanamia sp.
ATGTATGTGTAGGTCATCTTCAAATTCGTTTAATGTTTTAAACAAGTAAGCATAGCTGGCGCAGCCATCCTCAGGTACTTTGAAGTTATTACTCAGTTCTTTGATTTTGTCCATATTGCCTCCCACTAATTCGTGTTCTGTCACTGCTATATCAATTGGTTCTTTTACATCGTCAAGACTATCGAACTTTACATAACCTTTACCTTTCGTGTTTACAATATGTTTTACGTAAGGGAATAAAACAGTTTCTTCTTTAACCATGTGCTCAGACATTTCATCACACACTTCCTGTGCTAATTTATTTATTTCTAATAATTCCGGATGGTGTGCGCCGTGAACTTTAGCCACTTTTTCTGCATAGCTTCTGATATCAGGTATCGTTTTCCTCACATAGCTATGATGGGTATTCACAATGTAGTCAGCAAGAAAATCAAGATTCCAATCGTTATAGGGCAACGGCCGTCCGGTAGAAACATTTTTATCTGCGTTTTGTAATTCCTGTTCTATTTTGATTACATCCAATCCCTTTTCAGCACAGGCTTCTTTCACAGTTTTCTTTCCGCCACAACAAAAATCCAAATCATATTTTTTAAAAACTTCAGCCTTGCGTAAATCTTTTGCTACAATTTCGCCAAGTGTTTCGTCTCCTTCGCCTTCAGGACGTTTGGTCATTTTTATACGCCATAATTTTGGCCCTTGCTCCAGGTATTCCCAGGTAAAGATATTTCCTCGTTCGCCCAACAGTTGGTAATAAAGGGGCTTGGGATCGTGGTCATTATGAATGGTTAAGCTTTCGCCGGGTTTCAGTTCGTCAAACCTTTTGAAGATAGTAGGATGTTTTAGTTTGGGTTCTATTTCGGGTACAATCAGAATGTTTTCCTTTACAGCTGAGGCTTTTACAGGCTCAGGTTCTGCTTTTACCAAATTGTTTTTAGTAATTTTTATCCTGAATAATTCAGGACCTTGTTCCAAATACTCCCAATTGAAAATATTTTCTCTTGTATTTTCTAACTGGAAACGCAGTGGACGTGGATCGTGATCATTGTGCAAAGTGAAACTCTCTCCGGGCTTCAACGCGTCAAAACGGTTAAAAATGGTTTGATGTTTTACGCTGGGATGTAATAACGTTGCATCAAGAATATTTTCATCTTGTTTTTCTGCTAATTTTTTTTTAGTAATTCTTATCCTGAATAATTCAGGGCCTTGCTCCAAATATTCCCAATTGAAAACATTTCCTCTGATATTTTCTAATTGAAAACGTAGCGGACGGGGATCGTGATCATTATGCAAAGTGAAGCTCTCGCCGGGTTTCAGCGCATCAAAACGGTTAAAAATAGTTTGATGTTTTACACTGGGATGTAATAACGTAGCATCCAGAATATTGTCATCTTCATTTTCTTCGCCCTTGGTTTTGGTAATTTTTATTCTCCAGAGTTCCGGCCCTTGTTCCAGGTATTTCCATTCAAAAATATCGCCTCTTTCGGCTGATAATTCATAAAAGAGCGGTTTAGGATCATGGTCGTTATGAAGGATAAGACTTTCTCCTGAAACTAATTCATCAAACCTTTCAAAAATAGTTGGGTGTTTTAATTTGGGTTCCAGCAACGTTACGTTGAGGATATTTTCATGTTCTAATAAAGTTGCCATTTTTTCTGATTTTAATAATTAAATGACTGCAAAGGTAATTGAAATGTTCAATAAAAGTATTTAATTACTTTTATTTGGTTCCTTCTATTCCTATGATTTTAATCATGTCAGATAAGTCTTTTTCACCGCCTGATATTTTCGGAGAAAAAAAATGGAAATTCTAAATATTTGTTGCTTTGCTATGAAATTCTTAAGCAATACAGTTTTTTTTGAAGGTGAAAATGATGTAGTGAGGCAAATGCCAAAAGAGCCTGTTACTTCTTTGTACATAAAATTTCATAGTTAGCAAGCAGCGTTCTTGAAGAAATCCTACTCTCTAATAGATTGTATGAAAAATTGTTTGTTACTTTTTATTTTACTTACTTTCCATCGGTGCAACTGTTTTTCCCAGGTGTATATAGAACCTATAAGTGGCTATCAGTCAGATATTGCAAATCATGGAAAATTTCACCAAATCAATTCAGGGCTACAACTTAGTTTCAAAAAAAGCAGCAGATATGAGTTGATAGCAAGAATTCAAAAAAGCTGGGGACTTCCCTATCATGCTGTAGATTCTTCTTTTACTGCAAATAGCACATTACCTTTATATGAGCCGGCTAATAAAACCATTATTGCTGAAGCATGGTACCTTTCGCTTGATCACCGTTTTATTCTGAAAAGCAAAGGGAAGAATCATCAATTTTCAATTTTACTTCTTACAGGTATTTCCGGACAAATTTTTAAAGTAAATTATAAATATGACAAGGTTAATTATACAATTTTAAATCCTGACCAAACACAAAAAACGGGTGGTGTGTCAATAGGTACAGGCTTTGAATATATGCGGTTATTCAAAAATGACCGGTTGTTTTTCAGGCTTACTGTAGACGCACCACTCATGGGGGAGATAGCATACCCATCTTCCTTTAAACCTATGTCTCTATTAGCCTTTAATGCAGGCTATTCTTTTTTAATTAAAAAAAAGAAACATGAAAAATAAATGGATAATATTAATACCAGTTTCATTAGCGGTTTTATCAATTTTGATGGGATGCACTAAAAATGAAACTAAATATTTTGCAGATACAACAAGTAATGGATTAGCAATATTTTCAAACACAGGAAACAATATTTTAACGGGGGATGTTAATGGCCTTGTATGGCGCACCCAGAACAGGGTTACCGGGGGATTTTTATCAAGATCCACCTCAGAAGTTTACTTAACTAAAACAACTTATGACAGTTCCATTCATTTGTTGGTTATTACGTGGTATGGAGGTACTCAAAATTTTCAATATGGTTATGATTTTATTTCTCTTTATCTCTCTGTTCCGTCAAATTTTTCTCATAGCGATTTGGATAGCCTGAATGGTAAAAGACTGGAGATAGATAGTACCAAAGGTTATTTCTTAGGTAGCATTAGTGAAATAAGTAATAATTACGAAATAGGCACAGGTAGTATTTATTTTAACCGCTTCAGCTATGATCCAACGGTCACGACGGGTGATACGGGCAGGTTATCCGGTTTATTGGAAGCTGACTTTCCGGATTTCAAATTTACAAATGGCAGATTTGACGATGAACTTACCATTGAACAGATTCAGTTTTAATTGTCGTTCCAGGCTAGCAGGTCCGGGAGAATTGGAGGTTATAAATTCTGGAAATGGTCGATGAAGACATAGCCCATAAAATAGTAATTATAAAAGCCGGTTTACCCAGAAGGCATTGCTTTACGCTGAGCCATTAAAAGTTAGTTTACAGTTTAAGCCAGCTTCTACTTATTATTATTTGCAACAAAAAATAAAAATATTTTTCATACCTTTTATAAAAAAATTGGATAAATTTCACTGGATATTAATAGCTCTCTGGATTATTTATTATGTGATACACAGTGTTTTTGCTGCGGGTTACGTGAAGGAATTATTCAAAAATAAACTGGGTAAATATTTTCGGTATTACAGGCTGACTTATAGCCTGTTTGCCGCCATTACCCTGATTTTATTACTTATATTTCAATATTCTTTTTATAGTCCATTGCTTTTAAGATCATCCTTGATAAAATATTTTGCCGTTGCTTTTTTAATCCTTCCGGGGATCGTTATTATGACCATTTCTATCAAAAAATATTTTATGCTGTTAAGTGGAATCAGGTCAGTTTTCACTCCTACACCCGCCGCAGAATTAAAAATAAATGGCATTCATCAATATATTAGGCATCCACTGTATTCAGGCACAATACTTTTCGTAACGGGCTTATTTTTTGTATTTCCTACACTTAGCAATTTAATAGCTGTTGCCTTATTAATCCTATATGTTTTAATAGGAATTATTTTTGAAGAAAAGAAACTAATAAAAGAATTTGGAGAAAATTATGAACATTATATTTTAAATGTTCCCATGCTGATTCCTTCTGTAAGAAAGAAAGGAATCAAGAAAATAGAAACACAGCAATCTTTGAAAAGTGAAATACCAAGCAGGTAATCCGGTCTTGCGTTTAAATTCACAGGAGGAAGGTGAAGTAGTGCCTGGCGTGGAGATTAAATATAATTACGATAATATAAACCTGCTGGCACCAGTACTTTTATAAAGATCTGTCGATAAGTGCAGAAATTATTAGCCCCATCTATTTATAATAACCAAGCTTTACCGTTTCGTAATAATTGTTGGCGGTATCCCCGTTATACATTTTAAGAGAGATTAATCTGTTTTTACTATCGAATTGAGCATTGGGACTAAACGTTAGGTAAGAATTGGTGAGTCCCTGATAAACAGTAATGCTGGAGGCAGGATGTTCTGTGAACTGATAAAAAAAATCATCGTCAAAGCCAGTCAGGATCCCGCCAACTGCCGAGTTACCAATTGTAACGTCGGGCAATTGTGAGATACCGTTAGATAATATTTTATTAAGCGTTGATAACTCATTTCCATTTGTAGCTCGCGAATTCATTTGAAAAGCGTTTACCGGTGATAGGTAGTGGAGAGTGAGGTTTACATCTGTGACGTAGGTAGAGTCGTTTTCAATAACCGTGTTTATGTTGCCAGATACATCATATACCAACGAATCTGATAGCCACGGACCTGTTGCAGGTAGACTTGTTACCGACCATGAAGTCAGTCGCCCATTTGGGTCAAAATTAAAAGTATTTAAACTACTATCTCCTATATAATCAAGAGCATCTTTTGTACTCAGGCTATAACCACCTGACGGTGATACTGCCTTATAAATATTTTCCACTTCTTTACTTCCGTCCGGGTATGTAGAGATTTCGGAGCTAATAATGTGATCATTGTCATAAATATAATCCACCGTTCCCGCCTGAATTGTATTTGCACTTGTATCTGGCGGTACAGCAGGATTCGATTGAATATTGCTGATTTGATATGAGGTGTTATAACTTAGCACAGATAGATAGTTGGAAGAATTAGGGCTGGAAATAGGTGCAGAAGAAAGGAATATTTTTCTATTGACTGTGTCGTAGTACAAATAAGCTATAGAAGAATCTGCGCCTCCACCGGTACTGTCCATATTAATGGTTGTTATACTTTTAACGAGTTCAGACGAATCTACTCCAAAGATTTTTACAGAATCAACCTGCCGTGGGGTGGGTGGTGCGTCGCCTTCTTTACTACATGAAAAAAAGATTAATACTGATCCAAGGACGATTGTGGATAAGAATAGTTGTTTCATGACTTGGTTTTGACGGTTATTAAAAAGATCTTGTTGTTATGCTAAAAGTAAAAAATATTTTAATAAATTTAAATTTAGTTTTTAAACATTTGCAGGTAATCCCGCATGTTGACACAAGCGTCTCGCTTGTGTCAGTAAACCAGTAAATAGGGTCATTTTCTTTTCACAAGCAATTAATATTTACTTACAAGAAAAATAATTTTTCCAAAATTGGATGTTTCTCTAACGGAGCGCTATAGTTGGAGTTGCGACTGGCTTTGAAGGGGTGGCTTCACCAACCGCTGAGTTTAATAGAATTGAATTTCCAAAAAAAAATGTCAATTTGCATAAAATCAAAATTCCGTTTTTTTATTGCTTTACTGGCGGGAAAATTAATTCGTAGAAGAAACTATTATATAATTAAAGGCGGTGAAAACACCGCCTTTAATTATATAATAGTTAAGAAGATTTTGCAAAAATTATCAATAGCGCTTTAGTGCCCGCGTCCCCAGCCAAACCAATCATTTCCATTTGCAAAAATCAACAATGCAAACAGTATTACCATTCCTGCGATTTGCGCATACTCTAAGAATTTATCACTTGGTTTTCTTCCGGTGATCATTTCAACAATAGTAAAGACCACATGTCCACCATCTAAAGCAGGAATAGGGAGCAGGTTCATGAAAGCTAATATAATTGAAAAGAAAGCGGTTATTTTCCAGAAGGCCTGCCAGTTCCAGCCGTAGCTTGGGAATATGGATGCCATAGTTTTAAATCCTCCCAGCCCTTTATAAGCGCCGGTTTCAGGATTCAATATCATTTTAAACTGTTGGATGTAAGAATTTAATTGCGTACCCGTCATCCTAACTCCCGCAGGGAACGAAGCGAGAAATCCATATGTTTTAGTTTCAACTTTTAGAATACCGAGGCTATCAGCTTGTGCTGCATCAATAATAAAAAATCCAATTTTACCAGCGGTATCTACCATTACCCTTGTATTAATAGGCTGATCATTTCGTATAACTGTGAGTGTTACACTATCACCTTTTTTTGTTTGAAGCAGTGGCGCCATTTGATCAAAATAACTTACCGGCGTGGAATCAACAGCAATAATTTTATCGTACGCCCCTAATCTTTCGTCATTTTTATTAACAGAGGCATTAGCAGAATTTTGTCCCCGCCCATTAATCCTCGTATCAACATAAACAGTTTTGTTGCCCAATGATGAACCATCTAGGGAATCCGGAAAACTCCCTACAATTACAGGCATTCTCGGTTGCAACAACGATTGACTACGTTTTCCTTTTTTCTCTGATAATTGTCCAAGCATATCAATAGGAACATTTACCATCTCCTGTTTTCCATTTCTTTCAACTGTGATTTGCCGGCCTAATAATATCTTTATAGGAATATCATCAAAATATTTTACAGGCTCACCGTTTATCGCTTCTATTTTATCCCCGTTTTTTAGTCCGATTTTACTCATCAGGCTATCAGTAACCCAAATTCCATCTTTTGCGTTTTGAATAGGCAATTTGGTTTCGCCCCATTTAAAAAGGATCATTGCATAAATAAAGAAAGCTACCAAAATATTCATTGTTACGCCTGCTAATAAAATAATTAGCCTTTGCCACGCCGGTTTACTCCTGAATTCCCAAGGCTCTGGCGGCAACTTCATTTGTTCCTTATCCATACTTTCATCTACCATTCCTGAAATCTTTACATAGCCACCCAGTGGAAGCCATCCAATTCCATATTCTGTATCGCCTACTTTCTTTTTGAAAATCGAGAACCATGGATCAAAAAACAAATAGAACTTTTCTACGCGGCATTTAAACCATTTTGCGGTAATAAAATGTCCGAATTCGTGAACGATTACTAAAATAGAAAGAGAGAAAATAAGGTATCCAGCCTGTAAACCTACGGAAGGCCAGTTGATTGCTAATAGTGACATATAATATTTGACGTACGGAGTGTGGTGTACAATGTTTGATTTGGTTTATTATTTTGGTTGTGTGCTTTCTTTTCGGTGCGAATCATCATTTACATTTTTATTAACGAAGCGGCGAAATTACGCGCCTCACCATCGCTTTCAAAATAATCCCCAAGATTTGGCTTTTCTATATAATTTATCTTTTGCATGGCTTTCTCAATCACCGCGGTGATATCAAGGAATCCGATACGATTATTTAAAAAAGCCCATACCGCAATTTCATTGGCAGCATTTAATACGCATGGAACGTTACCACCTTTTTCCAATGCTGTTTTGGCAAGGCTTAGGTTGCGAAAAGTTTTAATATCTGGCTCTTCAAAAGAAAGGTTTGGTATCTTTTTGAAATTGGCTCTCGGATTTTTGTTGTCGAATCTTTGGGGAAACGTAAGCGCGTATTGAATAGGAAGTTTCATGTCGGGCAAACCCATCTGTGCTTTTATGCTGCCGTCTTCAAACTGCACCATGCTATGAACAATACTTTGAGAATGAATAATGACTTCAATCTGGTCAGGATTCAGGTTAAAAAGCCATTTTGCTTCTATCATTTCAAGCCCTTTATTCATCAGGGTTGCAGAGTCAATCGTTATTTTGGCACCCATGTTCCAATTTGGGTGTTGCAGGGCATGGTCTTTTTTTACATTCACCAGGAAATTGGGTTTCTTCCCAAGGAAAGGGCCGCCACTTGCGGTAAGAATAATCTTTTCAATTTTATTCCTGGTTTCGCCGACAAGGCATTGGAAAATAGCCGAATGCTCACTATCTACAGGAATGATGGGCGCTCTTTTTTCCACAGCCAATTGCATCACGATATCGCCGGCTACCACCAACGTTTCTTTATTGGCCAATGCAATGGCTTTCCCTTTCTCAACTGCTTTCAACGTTGGCTTCAATCCTGCGAATCCAACAATGGCCGCTAACATCATGTCATAACTATCAAAATCGGCTACTTCTTCGAGTGCGCTTTCTCCTGCAAACACTTTGATGTCTTTCGGAATTAAAGCTGCTTTTACATTTTCATATTTTCTTTCATCACCTATTACCACTGCATTTGGCAAATATTTAAGCGCTTGCTCTATTAGAAGTTTGTCATTTGTTTGAGCAGTCAAAATTTCCACCTCAAACAAATCGGGATGTGCGTCAATCACCTCCAGCGTTTGCCTGCCGATAGAACCGGTTGACCCAAAAATTGCGATCCTTTTTTTTATTGATTCTGCCATTTTGTTCTTCTTTAAAATATTGAATTTTAGAATTGTTATCTAATAACAAAGAGGATTTGGCAATTTACTGTAATAATTGTTGCAGTGCATCATTCACCTTTGTAAAATTGAACCTTTGGATGACGTTTTCCATCGATCTTTTAATCGTATCGTTTTGAAGGTTTCCTATGGAGCCTTCGTGGGTGTGTTTCATTTCCATATCTGTTTTGAAAGATTTGTTCTCCACATCTGCACCAATCTTTTTGTAGGCGTCTCTTAACGGAGTTCCCTGCAAAACCAGTTTATTCATTTCCTCTACGGTAAATAAATATTGATATTTTTCATCGTTAAGGATGTCTTTTTTTACGTCAATATTTTCAAACATCAATGTTGCCATTCTGATACAATCTTTCAGATTTTTTATTGCGGGGAAAAGATGTTCTTTCAATAATTGAAACTCCCGGTGATAACCGGAGGGTAGGTTGATAGACATCATTGATATTTCGTTAGGCAATGCTTGTATGCGGTTGCAATGTCCTCGTATTAACTCAAAAACATCCGGATTTTTTTTATGTGGCATGATGCTGCTGCCAGTAGTAAGTTCATCGGGGAAAGAAATAAAGCCAAAATTCTGATTTAGATAGAGACAGACATCCATGCTCATACGGGCAAGTGTAGCCGCAATATTGGCAAGCGCCTGTGATAAAATTCGTTCTGTTTTTCCACGACTCATTTGTGCATACACGACGTTATAGTTCAAATCTTCAAATCCTAATAATTCGGTTGTCATTTTTCTGTTGATAGGAAAGGAAGAACCAAATCCCGCGGCTGACCCAAGGGGGTTTTTATTAGTTATTTCCCATGCTCCATGGAGGGTGATTAAATCATCGACCAAACTTTCAGCATTGGCTCCAAACCATAACCCGAAGGAAGATGGCATCGCGAGCTGCAAATGAGTGTAGCCTGGCAAAAGGTCGTCTTTATATTTTTCGCTTTGTGTTTGCAAAAGATTAAAATAGCCGTTTACATCATGTACCAATACTTCAATTTCGCTTCTTAAAAAAAGTTTCAGGTCAAGGATTACCTGGTCGTTGCGTGAACGCGCGCTGTGTATTTTTTTTCCGGCGTCACCCAGCTTTTTTGTGAGTAGAAATTCTACTTGTGAGTGGATATCTTCTACACCTTCTTCCAATGAAAAATTACCAGATTTAATATCCTTGTAAATATCTTTTAAGGCTAACTGCAGTTCAGCTAAATCTTCGTTGCTAAGTAAGCCGACACTATTAAGCATTCTAATGTGAGCCAATGAGCCTAATACATCGTAGGGCGCCAGGAACATGTCCAGTTCACGGTCTTTTCCTACAGTAAATGTTTCCACTTCTTTTAGTGATTCTGTATTTTTTTGCCAGAGTTTCATTTTGTTATTATTCTCCTTTTGTAATAAGTGTCATTGATTTTTGCAATAATAGTTCCTTTTTTAATGATGCAAATTATTTTGACTACGGATCTACTAAATAGCCGCCTGTAATTTCTCGTTAACTTTTTTATATTTTTTTCTTTAAAATATTTAACGCTGAGTACAGTAAATCAACAATGATCTCAATTCTTATTTAGAATTTTTGCGCCGCTAAATTAAAACAGATTCGCCGGGATTTAAATTTATTTATAACCTTTAGCCTGTAACGTAAATAATTCTGCGTAATGTCCTTTTTTATCTAGAAGTTCCTCATGGCTTCCCATTTCTATAATCTGTCCCTTGTCTAATACCAATATGCGGTCTGCCATGCGCACTGTCGAAAACCGATGCGAAATAAGCACGGCTGTTTTGTCTTTAGTAAGTTCTGCAAAGCGCTGAAATACTTCATATTCGGCCCGTGCGTCCAATGAACTGGTCGGCTCATCCAAAATTAATAATTGCGCGTCTTTCATATAAGCTCTTGCCAGCGCAACCTTTTGCCATTCGCCGCCACTCAGTTCGATTCCGTTATTAAAACGGCGTCCCAATGCCTGGTCATATTGTTCAGGCAATTTTTCTGCAAGCAGGTGAGCGAGACTTTTTTCAGCTGATTGCCTTATTAATGTACGGTTGTTTAACTCGTCAATGTTACCAACGGCGATATTTTGAGCAAAACTCATTTCATATCGGAGGTAATCCTGAAAAATGATTCCGGTATTTTTCCGCAAGTCCATAATATCATATTCACGCAGGTCAATTCCATCCAGCAGAATGCGGCCTTCAAAGGGATCATAGAGTCTGGCGAGTAGCTTCACTAAAGTTGTTTTACCGGCGCCATTTTCCCCGACCAACGCCAGCTTTTCTCCGGCATGGAGTGTGAAACTTAAATGCCTGTTGGCCCATTTTTCGCTGTTGTGATATTTGAAGCCAACATTCTCGAAAGTGAAGCCCTGCCTGATTGGATTTGGAAAAGGAACAGGATTTTTCGCGACTACAATCTTCGGTTGAATCTCAAAAAAATCAAAAAAGTCGCGTAGATAAATGGTGCTTTGTGAAACACTTGTAAACCGTGATAAGATATTTTCAAGAAGACTTCGGAGTTGTTTGAAAGATCCTGCCAGAAAGGTAAGTGAGCCGATAGTGATCGCGCCTTCTACTGTTTTTAGGATCATTACTACGTAAGCTGTATAGTAGCCGAGGCTGCCGAGTAAAGCAAAGAAAGTGCCCCATGACGCACGTTTTATGGAAAGGCTTTTGTTATCATCGTAAAATTTATTGCTGAGCATTTTAAAACGATCAATAAGAAAGCCTGACAAGTTAAACAGTTTCACTTCTTTGGCAGTTGCATCGCTGGCGCCCAGAAATCGCATGTAATCCAGTTCGCGCCGCTCAGGAGTTTGACCGCGTGTAAGCGCATAACTTTTATCGTTAAAATACGACTCACCGAGGAAGGCGGGCACAATGGCGATGAGTAATAATAGTATCAACCACGCATTAAATGCCATCAATCCAACCAGCAGAAAAGCCATCGTTATAATATCCTGGACCTGGGCAAGTATCTGTGATAACAGAACAGTTCGTCCTGTCGTTTGTTGCCGCGCTCTTTCCAGTTTGTCGTAGAATTCCGAATCTTCAAACTGGTCAAGATCCAGGATGGCTGCATGTTCCATGATTTTGACAGAAGTGTGTATGGAGAAAAGATCGCCCAGTAAGCTATCTACCAAAGCAGTGGCACGGGTCAACAAATCAGAGATAATGGCCAATGCAAATTCTGCTGCTACCAACTTCCATAAATAATTCAGATCGGCCCCATGATTTTTACTTAACAGTATTACTTCGTCGATAATTAACTTCCCAATGTAAAGGATGCTAACGGGTATGGCTGAACGAAGTAGTCTAAGCATAATATTTAGAACGGTATACCAGTGGTTGGTTTCCCACACTAGCTTAAAGAACCTTGGCAAGTTAGCCAACGCTGCAAATTTTTCTTTGAGCGTGGGTTTTGGAAGTGTATTGACTGGGGGTCTCTGCATTAATTATTTATTTTGGACACGAAATTGTTTGAGTTGAATAGTCCAATTTTATATGGAATTCTTATACATCGTCGCGAGATGGTGATTATTAGCCTGAAGTCTATTCTCTATCAAACCGCTATTCTTTGGATATAGAGAAGCAGTAAACCAACAATTAAACCAGATTTCTGTTTTGTCAGCAATTGTGACTAAATAAAAAATAAGCCTCAAAAGTATTTGAGGCTTACAAATTAAATTAACGATCAAATAGGTTTATACTGATTTACCCAATCTTTTTAAGTAATGAATATGAGAAACAATTGCCTGCCCCATTTTGGGAAATTCAATGTAATCGATCCCGTACTCGTTGCAGGTTTTTTTAATTATTTTGCTGATAGCCGGATAATGTACATGAGATATTCTTGGAAATAAATGATGCTCAATCTGGAAATTAAGGCCGCCAAGCAGCCATGAAATTGTTTTATTCCTTGTGGCAAAATTTGCTGTTGTATTTATTTGATGAATCGCCCATTCGTTGTCGATCTTTCCTGTTATTTCTGTTGGCATCGGGAACTCGGTGTGTTCTACAGTGTGCGCCAATTGAAATACAATACTAATCGCTAAGCCTGTTACCATCGTTATAATCAGGAATCCTATCACCCATGTTGCAAAACCTAATAGCATAATCGGCAAAACCACGAACATAAATGCATAGATGGCTTTCGCTGCCCAGAATGAAAAATGCTCCCAGGCCGTCATTTTTCTCATAGGCACTGTACCGACTTTTCCTGTAAAATATTTATCATAATCCGTTTTGAATATCCATATGATGTGCAGCAGGGAATAAAGAAACCAGAAATAATATTGCTGGTATTTATGCAATTTCATTTTCTTTTGTGTAGTTGCGAACCTAAGCCAGGGGCGAGCCTCTATATCATCGTCAATACCATCGATGTTTGTGTACGTATGATGGATAATGTTGTGCTTCATATTCCACATTATCGCGCTACCACCCAGGAAATTGAGTGAGGCGCCGGCCGCTTTATTGATAAATTTATATTTACTAAAACTTCCATGAGCGCCATCGTGCATTACATTAAACCCTATGGCTGCGGTAAGCAAACCGAAAAATACGCATTCCGGTATGGCAATCCAGACGCCCGGAGTGAAAAACACGAGGTGTACATAGGTGGCAAGGTATAACAGGCTAAAAAGAAGACCCTTGAAAATTAAGGAGAAATTTCCGGTCATTGGACGGTGCTTGTCGGCAAAGTATTGATTAACACGGTTCTTTAATACGGTATGAAAATCTCCCCTGCCTTGGATGAATCTTGGAGTTTGCATTTGAATATGTTTTATTGTTTTAAATTAATTTCTTGTTTAACTTACATTTTGAATGATGGCATCAAAGGAATTCATTCCTATCATTCTTTTTGAAAGAAAACCCTCCGCATGGGCAACGCCAATCATTTTTCCAAACATCGTTGAACGGCTAATCACGCTTTCTAAAAAATCAGGTGTAGAAATATAGGTTTGCGGCTCGTTGTCCTTAGTACCTGTGAAAAACTGAGTTTTAAAAGCTTTGATGGATTCCAGTTTCTTATCCATTACATTGGAAATGTCAATAACGAAATCAGGTTCAAAATATTGGGCCTGTATATAATTAAAAACATATTTTGGCCTCCACGCTTCCTGCCTGATTTTGCCATCATGGGTTTCTATTTTTCTGAGCCCCGACAAAAACGCCGCTTCTGTTACTAACCTGGCCGCACGACCATGATCCGGATGCCTGTCATCGGGCGCGTTGCATAAAATAATTTCTGGCTGGTGTTTTCTAAGAACTGTTATTATTTTTCTCTGGTTTTCTTCATCGTCCCTAAAAAAGCCATCAGCCATGTCAAGATTTTCCCTAATGTCTGTCCCCAATATTTTGGCGGAATTGGCGGCCTCTTCGTCTCTTGTTTCTGCAGTACCCCTGGTGCCTAACTCTCCGCGTGTGAGATCAATGATTCCGATTTTTTTACCATTATTTTTTTCCGTCAGTAATACTCCCGAACAACCCAATTCTACATCGTCTGGATGTACTCCGAATGCTAAAATCCCTAACTTCATTAATCTCTATTTTAGGAAAGAAAAAAACCTGTATAAATAATTGGCGACAAAGTTAATGCAAAATAACTGTTCGCTTACAGTTTTATGATTTTATAAAGGAGGGTGGCGACTATAAAAGGAGCACAAAGCTAAGATTTAATCGTGGTGTAAAACAAAGCGTTCGGACCGTCATCAAAATACGATTCATTCATTCTGCGGAATTGCTTAAAAAGCTTTCTATTTTTCGGACAGTTGATGTTATTTTTTAATTGTTATTTTGCACTAATTTAAAAATTGCGATGGAAGCCAATTTATACGATTACGAAATTGAGCCTGAAAAAAGGCCTACATTCCTTACATGGCTTTGCATTCTTACTTTTATCGGAAGCAGTTGGGCAATACTAAGTAGCACAGAGGCTTATATCACAGCCCATAAAACGGCAACGATGTTCAGTCAAAATATTAAGGTGCAGGTCAATGATACCACTCTCCAAAACAATGTCACCATTAACAGAAGTCATTCCTCTTTTGGAATAAAGATGAGGGCGTCGCTTTCAAAAATTTTCCAGGAAGATAATATCCGTAAGGCTGCGATTGGCGGTTTAGTTGCGGCGCTTCTTACACTCGCGGGTGGGTTATTTATGTGGAAATTAAAACGCACCGGATTTTATTTCTACGTAGCCGGCGTAGTTGTAGGTATTTTAGTGCCCTTTTTCGTGTTCGGAAATGATTTAATGGCGGTTGGTGCATCTTCTTTTGCCAGTTTTTTTGGGCTGATCTTTATTGCATTATATGCAGTTAATTGGAAATCATTAAAATAATCCCACCAGTAAATGAAGAAATTTTAAGAAATCCTGAATTAAAAAAAATAGCAAAAGCATTCATAAAAAAATCAAAATTTAGTACTACATTTGCAGCCAATTATTAAAATTATTTCAAAAAAATGTCTTATTTAACATCAGAAAGCAAAGCAAAATACTTTTCAGAATTCGGTGGCAACGCTGAAAATACAGGCTCTACAGAAGCTCAGGTAGCTATTCTTACAGAAAAAATCAATCATCTTTCAGGTCATTTGAAATCCAATAAAAAAGATTTCAGCACTCAGCGCGGTTTGATGCAGATGGTAGGTAAAAGAAAAAGTCTGTTGTCTTATTTGAGCAAACATGATCTGACTGGTTATCGTGGATTAATTGAAAAGTTAGGACTCCGTAAATAATCTTATTATTAAAGATATTGTTAGCTATTCCCAACTGAACAACCGGTTGGGAATACTTTTTTAGAAAACTAATTAAAAAAAATAATGAATACTCCCAACCCGATAAATGTAACATTTGATATCAGCGAAGGCAGGACAGTGACCCTTGAAACAGGAAAAATGGCGCGCCAGGCTGATGGAGCTGTTACCGTGCGCTTAGGTAATTGTATAATTTTGGCCACTGTGGTTGCCAATAAGGAAGCAAAAGAGGGTCAATCCTTTTTTCCGCTCATCGTAGACTACCAGGAAAAATTTGCCTCTGCGGGCAGAATTCCAGGGTCTTTCTTTAAAAGAGAAGCTCGACTTAACGATTATGAAGTGTTGACCTCAAGGCTGATAGACCGTGCCTTGCGCCCTTTATTCCCTGATGATTATTTGTGTGACGTGCAGGTGTTGGTTACTCTTATTTCCAGCGATTCTGAGGTGATGCCTGATTCAATGGCTTGCCTGGCTGCTTCAGCAGCATTAGCGGTTTCTGACATTCCTATTCAGGAGATTATTTCTGAAGTAAGAGTGGGAAAAGTAAATGGCGAATTTGTGGTAAATCCCACTCGCAGTCAGTTAGAAGAAGCAGAACTTGAATTTTTGATTGCGGCTACTGATAAGAATATTATGATGGTAGAAGGCGAAGGAAAAGAGTGCCAGGAAGAAGATTTGGTTAAGGCAATTGAAATAGCACATGAAGCAATAAAAAACCAAGTGAAAGCCCAGCAGGAATTGAGGGATAAAGTTGGTGCAAAACCAAAGCGTGATTATACAAAACCTTATCGTAATGAAGAGTTAGAACAAAAAATAAATTCGTTTGCAAAAGATAAAATGCTGGCTATCGCTTCTGCTCCTTCAGCAAAACATGACCGTCAGGATGCCTTTGACCAACTTGCAAAGGACGTGGTAGCGAATCTTGGAGAAGAATTGCCCGATGCAGATAAAAAATTAATAAAGTACTATTTTGGCGAATTGCAATATAACGTGGTTCGTGATATGATGCTGTGCACAAAGAAACGCCTTGATGGACGCAATCTGGACGAGATCAGACCTTTGACGATGGAAGTGAACATTCTTCCTTCACCTCATGGTTCGGCGTTATTTACGCGCGGTGAAACACAATCTTTAACGACAGTAACACTTGGTACGCCATTGGATGAATTATTGGTGGAAAGTGCTGCCACAAGTAACTATTCTAAATTTATTTTACATTATAATTTCCCTCCCTTTTCTACGGGCGAAGTAAAAATGATGCGTGGCGTAGGTCGTAGAGAAGTAGGACACGGAAACCTGGCCATGCGTTCTCTGAAACAGATAATGCCCGGAGGCGATTATCCTTATACGGTAAGAGTAGTGAGCGATATTTTGGAAAGCAATGGTTCTTCTTCAATGGCTACAGTTTGTGCTGGTTCCCTGGCATTGATGGATGCAGGTGTTCCTTTCAAAAAGCACGTGAGCGGCATTGCGATGGGATTGATTTCAAAAGAAGGGCAGTTTGCAATTCTCTCCGATATTTTGGGCGATGAAGATCACTTAGGTGATATGGACTTCAAAGTAACCGGAACGAGAGACGGGATTTGCGGTGTGCAAATGGATATTAAAGTGGACGGATTAAGCATGGATGTAATGAGGCAAGCATTGGAACAGGCCAAAAAAGGCCGTCTGCATATCCTGGATGCAATGTATAAATGCCTTCCCGAACATAGTGCAGACGTGAAACCACAGGCGCCGAGAATGGAAAAACTGATCATTGATTCTGAGTTTATCGGCGCTGTAATAGGGCCCGGTGGAAAAATAATTCAAGAAATTCAAAAGACAACAGGAGCTACCATTAATATTACTGAAGTAGGTAAGACCGGTGAAGTAAGTATTTTCTCTGCTAATAAAGAAAGCCTTGACCAGGCGGTAGCGTGGGTAAAAAGTATCGTATCCGTTCCTGAAATTGGTGATGTATTTGAAGGTACCGTAAAAGGAATCAAAGAATTTGGCGCCTTTGTAGAATTCTTGCCAAACAAGCAAGGACTGTTACACATTTCAGAAATCATGTGGAAGAGGCTTGAAACAATGGATAACGTTTTCCAGGAAGGTGATAAAGTAAAGGTGAAACTGATAGGTGTCGATCCTAAAACCGGAAAATTCAAATTGAGCAGAAAAGCATTGTTGCCTAAGCCCGAACAGAATTCAGGACAACAACACAGGGATAATTCGAATCAATAAATTTCAGATAAATAAATCCTCTAAAGCTTGTAAATTTTACAGGCTTTTTTTATGAAAAAATATTTTAAAATACAAATTGAAACAGCTTCTAATGAGGAAGCTGAAATACTCATAGCATCGCTTTCCGAAATATATTTTTATGCTTTCGAACAGGAAGAGGCATCTTTAAACGCATACATTACCGAAGAAGATTTTAATGAAACAGAATTAAAAAATACTCTACCCTTAAATACAAATTTTAAGAAGGAAATTATTGAAGAAGAGAATTGGAATCAGCAATGGGAGCAAAGTATAGAGCCGGTCTTGGTAAACAGTTTTGCTGCGATTCGGCCTGCGTTTCATGAGCCAGTAAAAGGAGTAAAACACGAGATTATTATCACGCCGAAGATGAGTTTCGGAACAGGCCATCATGCCACTACTTTTTTGATGATTGAAATGATGGAAGCGATCGATTTACATGAAAAAACTGTGCTGGATTTTGGAACCGGTACAGGAGTATTGGCTATTTTAGCTGAAAAGTGTGGCGCGTCGAAAGTATTAGCCATAGATCATGATGAATGGAGTATTAATAATGCATTGGAAAATATAGAAGCTAACCAATGTAAAAATATTTCAGTTGAATTGCGAAGTGATCTTCCAAGTATTGCGCCATTTGATCTATTTTTAGGAAATATTAATTTAAATGTGTTGACAAGTTTATCTTCAGGAATATCCGAATTACTAAAACCTGGTTCTTTCCTTTTAACTTCCGGATTTTTGTTAAAAGATATCAAGGAGATGCAAAATATATTTGAAGAAAAAGGCGTTTGGTTAAGGGAAATGCGTCAGAGAGGTGACTGGGCAGCGATTTTATTCCAAAATGGAAATCTGTCAAAATTTAACTGAGTCTCGGATCATTTAAACGTTATATTTGTAATTCCCAAAAGATCTTGTGATACAAAAGATATGAAAGAATTTATACTGATATTTATAGCTTACTTAATCGGTTCTATTCCTACTGCAATCATCGTGAGTAAGGCATTTTTCAATATAGACATACGGGAATATGGGAGTGGAAACATGGGCGCCACTAATACATTTAGGGTACTAGGGCCAAAATTCGGAACTCTGGTAATGGTCGGCGATATGCTAAAAGGTATTCTGGCTGTAGCTCTTTATAATTTACTCCCCTATTATCTGACGAATGAATTAGACCGTACCAATCTAATGATAGGTCTTGGTCTTGCTGCTGTTTTGGGACATATTTACCCCATTTGGGCAGGTTTCAGGGGCGGAAAAGGGGTTGCCACATTATTCGGAATGGTGTTGGCTATACAGCCTATCATAGCGATTAATTGTGTCGGCGTATTTTTATTAGTACTCTATTTGACACGTTATGTATCCTTAAGCTCTATACTCGCTGGCGTTGCTCTTCCAATATGCGTATTATGGATTTATAATGAGCACGAAGTATTTTACCGGGTCTTTGCCGTCGCAGTCGCGTGTCTGATAGTGCTGACGCATCAAAAGAATATAAGCCGTTTATTAAAAGGAAACGAAGGACGGGTGCCGATTCTTAAATATCGGGATAGAAAAAAATCGCGTCGTAAAGAAGATTAATTCAATCTTTTTCCCAATTAATTTTTTAATGGATTTGTTTGCCATAAAAATGTTGGTACGCCAATTGTTTATGAAGGAAGAAAAATATCGCCAAATGAAAAAGATAGTTTTAATATTAGTGAGTTGTGCATTGTTTTTTACAGAATGCACCAGGAATTCGATTACAGGTCGCAGCCAGTTGTCGCTGGTGCCCGAATCGGAATTGCAACAGGAAGCCCTGACTCAGTATAAAGGTTTTCTTGATACCAGTAAAGTCGTCAGCAGTTCCACGAAAGATGCAGAGATGGTCAAGCGTGTTGGAAGTCGCATTGCGGCAGCCATTACAAAGTACTATTCTGAAAAAGGTCTCTCAAATGAATTGTCAGGTTACAAATGGGAATTTAACTTGGTGCAAAATCCAGAGGTAAATGCGTGGTGCATGCCTGGGGGAAAAGTTGTTGTTTACACCGGTATATTACCGGTAACTCAGACTGAAACCGCTTTAGCAATTGTGTTAGGTCACGAAATAACACATGCTGTGGCGCATCATGGCCAGGAAAGAATGAGTGAAGCGTTGGTAGCGCAGGGTATCGCAATTGGCGGAGATGTTTTCACATCTGGTAATACGCAGGTTAACAGTATTTTCAATAATATTTACGGTCCGTCAGCCCAGGTAGGGGTTTTGCTTCCTAATTCGCGCAAGCAGGAATATGAAGCTGACCATTATGGATTAATATTCGCTGCCATGGCTGGTTATGACCCGAGAGAAGCCATTCCTTTTTGGGAGAGGATGTCTAAGTTAAGTTCCGGAAGTCAGGGGTCTGAATTTTTAAGCGATCATCCATTGGATTCGAAAAGAATCAAAAAGCTGGAATCGTATATGCCGGAAGCGTTAAAGTATTATGAGGCCAGCAACAAAAAATAGTTGCATTATTTTTGAGTTGATTAACAACTTACATTTTGTAATCGATGCAGATTGTGCCTCAAAACGTTATTAAATCCTGCCATTGAATATTTTAAATATAATCGAAAGCATAAAGATGAACCTGTATTTAAAATACAGGTTTTTTTGTGGAGTGAACCGTTTTTTTTCGTAAATTTGCACCTGTCTAAACTGTATATCTCTTGTTTTTCAGTGCTGTTATAGTCACGTTCGGAAAAATTTTGTGCAGATATTTATAGGCTATCTTTTAATCTTAAAATATTGCTTCGCGTATGTCTCAAACACTGTTTGAAAAATTGCAATTAGAGGATGAAAAAAATCTGTTAATTCAAGGACTTCCCTCTACGATTGAGAAACAATTTTCTAAGCTTTCATTTTCTAAAAATGTAACCCAACTCCTAAGGATTCGAAAAATTGATTTTGCATTGGTTTTCGCATTGAATTCGCGCCAGTTGCATAAGATTTTTGAAGAGCTTTGCCCTGCATTACATTCCGAAACTAAATTATGGATTGCATTTCCCAAACAGGCCTCTAAAATTGTTAGTGATTTGAATCGCCACGGTTCATGGGATTTTCTTATTGACCAGGGGTATGAGACTACAGACAAAGTAGTTCTGGATTATGTATGGAGCGCACAACGTTTTACCAAAGCAGAAGTATGCGAAGAAGTGAAATCTAAATCTACTTCATCAAAGGTGGTAAAACTAAAGTCAGAGTCAAGGAAACTTGCTGCGGCTGAAGGTTTTTAATTTCTACTAATTTTAATTTTGGTAAAATTCTACTTGAACGATGTTCCTGAGATTGATATAAGTTAATCTGAAAGCTGATTGCATTCAGATGGTTTCTTATTTTTTGTGTTGGATTGGTGATGTATTTTTCAGAACATAGGTTTATTTAAATCCCCATCTTTCCATCGTTTTTAAATCTGCATCAGCACATTCCAATGGTGTTTTATCCTGGTATTCTTCCTGTTCGATTATAAAATATTTTGTTCCGGTTTGGCGGGCGTAATCGATAATTTCTTTCACCGGTAGTACTCCTTTGCCCAATAGCGTATTTTCATAAATCCTTCCATCTGATCCAGGTATATTTCTTTTTATTTCATCCTTAACATGCATCATCAAAAACCTGCCGGGATATTTTTTTAGATAATGCATGGGGCTGCCTCCGGGCTTATACATATTGCCGATATCCATCTGTTGCAATACTAGATTTTTATTGGTCTTCTGAAGAATGAGATCGTAAATCAATGTGCCACCAAGGCTATGATTGAATTCATAACTTTCATTGTGGAATGCAAAATGAATTCCTGACTTTTGACAAAGTTCGCCAGTCTTATCAAATAGCTTTATATAGTGTTTGAAGTCATCCGTGTTTTTGCAAAGGCCTTCATCCACGCCGGGGCTTATAAGGTATTCAATGCCTACTGCAGCTGCGTCTTCTATCGTGTGTTTCCATTCATCTGTAAAATCGTTAGTTGCTTTGTCCCATTGCGCTGCGCCTAAAAAACTGTGGCCGCTTTTCATTACCAGTCCGTTTTCTTTTAAAATCTTTTTAAAATCGGGAATGGAATATCCATAAAATTTTCTATCAGCATAACCCGCGGCTTCCACAAACTTATATCCCACAGCGGCCAATTTTTTCAAAGTGCCTGCAGGATCTTTTTTCATATCGTCCCGTACAGTATATAATTGTATACCCACCATTAAATTGTTGGCTTTCTGCTTTAAAATGCCTGGAAGTAAGGAAGTGCCTGCAATGGTTAGGCTGCTGTTTTTAATAAACGCGCGGCGGGAAGTAATCATAAAAACTGTTTAGGAATGAAAAAGATTTTTTAAAAATAGGGTATTGTTACAATTTCTGAAAAGAGAATTTCTCTACAAGCCTAATTTTTAAGTTTATAGTAAGGCAATATTTAGTAAGGATTTTTATTTTGCCTATTGTCTTGATATTCAGTAAACAGATAAATTTCAGATATTTCTTTTTCGTAGTCTCACATCAGTCGATTCTAACTTAGCAACCACTTTTCGGCCTCTTCGATAGTGAGGAAACTACAATAATTCAATCCCCTGCTTACACATAATGTTTCCCGGGATTTCGCGGTCTCCTGATATTCTTCACCAGTAACGACCGCTATTTTTAATTCACGGATTTCAACAGGAAATTCTATGATATAATTTTTTACCAAATCAAAATATGGAATTAGTTCTTTGGGAAGTTGTGTTTCTGATTCATCAATAAGTATTTTTTTAAAGCTGTATTTTTCGATTTCCTCATATAGCATTTCCGACTGGCCGATCAGATCTTCGGCGGTTAGCAGGACAGCATTAGTTTCTATGAAAAGATAATCTGTTTTTTCTTGCGACGTGATGGTTATATCCATTGCATTTCCTGTTTTATTTTTATTCGACATAGTGAAGTTGCGAATAGTAAAAGAACAATTAACCCGAATTCCTGTTTTTCCGGTGAAACTTTGTTATTGCAAATTAATTGATTCAATTAAAACTGAGAAAATTTTTTCCATTCTCTACCTCAATAGTTGCGGAAATTTCGCCACCAATTACGGTTCCTTTTATTTCCTCTTCTGAATTACTGCCACTGAAATTTTCGAGGTTCTCGGTGGCAATTTTATCGACGCTAAGTTTTAGATCCAATCCAGGTTTTTTTTTGATAGTGATTCATTTGTAATTTAGAAGCTATTGCGCCAGATTTTTTTCGTTTATTCATCATTGTTACTCGCCTGGTTTATCTTTCAGTAAACGAATAAATAATTAATATTCCTGTTTTTGGTTTTGCATTATGGCTCATTTGCAATGACAGGAGCTCCTAATCCTAACACAGGGTCGTTAATGATAGTGGATGGAAGTAAATCAACTACCATAGTAGATGGTCTGAATATGCCTGTGGGATTAAAACAAATCAACAATCAAAGTTGGTATGTGTCAAGTATGGGCGATGGCACAATTTTAAAGGTGGAGTTTAATTAATTTTCTCAAAAAAGTGGAATATCGTCTTCGTGTATAATTAAAATGAGCCGGGCGTTGACACCGGCTCATTTTTTTATAAATTCATTTCCCCATTACATGGCATGAATAAAAGATAGCGTGCGCATTTTAATTCCATTGAATTCGAAACAATGGACCAAATATTTTGTTATCTCACCGCTTCTATAAATTCAGTTACTGTTTGCGCAAATAAATCCGGATCTCCGTACATAGGCACGTGTCCTGAATGCGGCATGATCACGAGATGTTTATAAGCAGAGCCGAGGTTGGCCAACGCGTGAGTTCCGGAAGCAACGGGTACTGCAAAATCATAGCGCCCCCAAATCAATAATGATGGAATGGTAATTTTATACAATTGATCCGTGTAGGAAAGAGATCGTATAGATTCAAGAAATTGCTTTCCGGCAGTAGTGTAATAAAGTTTATATGCATTAGCTCCAAGGCTGATGGGCGAAGACACTGAAAAATAATCGATGCCAGAGTTTGTGTGATTAATGTTTACGTAATTTTCTGCATCGGCAGCATAATCGTCTATTTGCAGATCTACATCCAGGGATGCATTGGCAGGATGCGCATTGCAATAATTCACTATTGTAGTCCATTGCGATATATAGTTTCCTTTATCTATTCAGAAGTTCCGGTATCAATAAGCATTTGCCGTTCCAGTGTATTGCTTTCGGGATAATCATGCGCGCCATCCACTTCTATCCAACCTTTTATGTTTTCCTGGTTATCACCATTTACTAAATATCCACTCCCTAATAAACCTCCAAAACTATGGCCCATTAAAAATATTTCCATATCATTCCCATAGCGGAATTTCAATACGGCAACCAATTTTTCCAAATCTTCTATCATTTGGTCTAAAGAAAGGTCTCATGTATGAGAAGAGGGATTTACCAAAGAAAATGGGTTCTGCAAAAGTGTTAACTTGAATTTGCAAATAATTCAATCACTTTAAAAAACAGAAACCCATGGCACAAGTTAAGAAATTAGATTTCACCGG
>DATCFI010000021.1:0-2292 GCA_036509585.1 Hanamia sp.
GGTAATTTAGGATTAGCCATTGCCTATCACAATCCGAAAACTACCATTTTTGCTACTGATCTTTCACAGGAAGCAGTTGAACATTTGAAGGATAATATTTCATTTTTGAATCTTAATCAGCAAGTACAGGCAGAACAGGGAGATTTATTCTCCGCTTTTGAAAAAGAAGCACATTATGGGAAAACAGATATTATCGTTTGTAATCCGCCTTACATATCCAGCGGAAAGGTGGCAAAAATGAATTCAGAAATTTCAGCTCATGAGCCGGTTATGGCTTTCGATGGAGGAATGTTTGGAACTAAAATAATTCAAAAACTATTATCAGAATCTCCAAAATTCCTGGCAACTAACGGTTGGCTGTTATTCGAAGTAGGGTTAGGCCAGGGACCATTTATTATGGACTTGTGTGAACGAACAGGGAATTATCAACAAATTCAGCCAATAAATGATGCGAACAAGAATATAAGGGTGATTGTGGCTCAGAAAAAATCCTAAATCATTTTTTAAAAGCGGGTTTCTTATACCGAATTTATGTATTGTATAGTCCAAATTATTTTCTAGTCGGTATAATACCATCTAATCCCGCACGTGCGCATTCGCGTCAAGTTAAGGGTTATCCACATGTGGGGGAAAATCAATGTGGTATTGATTTAAAAAGAAAAAGCAACTTGTAGTTCTTAACACATTTTACAATGTCTACAAATTGCAATTTCAGCCACAAGGTAAAAAAAACTTTGACAAGTTCTTTGACAAATCTGTTATTTCCCGGATAGGGAAAAGTAGTGGCTTCATACAACGGAAGTGTAAAAAAATAAGTGCCTATCATTTTGTAGTTGGTTTTATTATCAGTTGCTGTAGTGGTAAGTATACTTTTAGCGAGTGGGCATTCCAAATAAGTTTATTGAGCGCTAAGCGTGTAAGCAAGCAGGCAGTATTTGATCGTTTGCATAAGGGCGCTTCGGCCTTTGCAAAGGAGCTCTTAGAGCAGTGTTTGCGCAAACAAATTGGCAAGGATTTTACATCCGGCCTCTTTGAATGCTTTAGTAAAGTATTATTGCATGATAGTACTACTCTGAAGTTACCACAAATATTATCTCGAATATTTCCAGGCAATCACTGCCGTGGTGAGCAAAAAGCCGTAGCCAGAATACAAAGCATTTTTGATATAAAGACAATGAAATTTTTCCATTTTTCATTGGGAGCCTTTACCCAAAACGACCAGGGTGACAGTGGCAATATCATAGGGATGGTTAAAAAAAGTGATTTGGTGATAAGAGACCTTGGCTATTTTTCATTAGCTGTATTTGAAAAACTTATTAAAGCCCAGGCTCATTTTTTAAGCCGGTTACGATATGGTGTAACCATAACTGAGCTGAATGGAAAGCCAGTTTTACTCAAAAGCTTATTGAAACAAAAATATGGTATAGACAGGTGGGTATATATTGGCAGCAAAAAAAACATATTAGTCCGCCTGGTGATGATACCGGTACCCGCCATACAGGCAGCAGAGAAGATACGCAAGGCAAAACAAGACAGGGATGCAAGGCTCAACCATAGCAAAGAGTATTATCAATGGCTTAAGTTCAATGTTTATATTACCACAGTAGATGAAGCGCATTGGACCGCTGACCAGGTATATCAAGCTTATAAGGTACGCTGGCAAATTGAGATTATCTTCAAGTCGTGGAAAAGCGGCTTTAATCTACAGCACATTCTACACGAGGGCTGTACCAATGAGCATAGGGTAAGGGTCACCATTTTCCTGATGTTGTTATTTATATGCCTGTTTATGCAAAAGATTTATCTCCGGTATAAAACTGTGATTGAAAAGACAACGGATAAAAGAATAAGCCTTTTAAGATTATCCATATACGTCAGTAGGAATTTCAAAGAAATAATAGTCATTCCCGATAAATTTTTAAAAGAGCTTATTGTGCTGAATTGCTGCTATGACAAGCGTTCCGACAGGACGACTATGACAGATTTGTATCAAAAATATAAAAATTAACTTGACGCCTATGCGCACGTGCGGGACACATAGTCCCTGTCCGACTGGCCAGGCAGGCTTCGGAATATTTAGTAAATAAAGATGGTATAATTTCACCGGGATTTTATATTCACACTTTGTAAAAGCTGTGTTACACTTTCATTTAAAATGTCGAGCTTTTTAGAATTAAATAAGGTCATTTTTTCAGATGGTAATTGTAAATTATAAGCATCACCTTCAGATAACACCTTATCAAAGCCTGGATTGAAATGATTAAAATCTTCTTCGCTCATAGAAATATTTTT
>DATCFI010000022.1:0-8013 GCA_036509585.1 Hanamia sp.
TTTGCATTTCGGTTTAATAGAAAACTATCAACATATAGAGGAAAGTTGTTTTATCGGCTAATGCAGCAAGCTGTAGATACTCCTCCACAACCGTTTAAAGAAATTACAAAAGGAACTTGACCGAAAGGGATAGGCAGTAAAAAGTAATTCCAGAAAATATTGTAACTGAATTTGAAAAGATACCGCCTTTGATATTACAGCCTTTTGTTGAGAATGCTTTATGGCATGGATTAAACCGGAAAGAGGGTGAAAAAGAAATAATTATTAGTGTCAGCATAAAAGAAGATTGGTTGATATGCAACATTACTGATAATGGAATTGGCCGCGAGAAGGCAATGGAATTAAAATCACTTTCTTTATTATCACATCAATCAAAAGCTATTGAGATCACCAGGAAAAGATTAATTGATTTTAATGAAGACAATTCCGTTTCTCCGATAGAATTTATAGACTTGTATGATTCTGAAAATAATGCCTGTGGCACACACGTTACATTGCGCATCAAACGAAAACCCAGCGAACCCTCTGTTTGATTTAATAAACCAACGAACCATTTCAACGTGTTTATTCCACCGTTCACTAAATACGGCTTTACAATGGCTTTTCACCATTGTATTTTTAATAGATGGATTTCTTTCTGGGCATATTGACGTTGCTTATCGCAATAGTAATTGGCCTCTATTGGAAAGAAATCATGGACTGGATATTTCGCCGCAAAAAATAAATAGAAAAATATGGGTTCTCGAGCTATACAAAGAAAACTTTGGGGGCAACGCCCTGGCGATTGGGTTGATATCCAGGAAAAGATAGGTAGATCAGATTACGACTTTGTATTAAGTACTTTATCTGTTACTCCTGCAACAAAATTACCGGGAAGGCATCTATTACGCTATGCGTTAGCGATTCAGATGATTATTCTTGCAGGCAACCTCAGTGCCCAAAATACGACGATCATGGTCCAGGAAGGAAACATTGTAAATGTTACGGGAGGCTTCACAGTATTAGATGACGTAGATCTGCATTGCAATGGCCAATGGAAATCCAGCGGCGGCGTAACAAGTTTTACTGGCGATCATAATACCAGCGTTGGTGGCAGCGGAACCATCCGCTTCTGGACATCGGAAATCGCCAAATCCCAAACCACAACCCTCACGCTCAATGGGGGGTTGATAATCGGCAATGCCCTGGACTTCAAAGGTGGGCTTATCGATCTGAACGGTCAGGAGCTGCAACTTGCCGACACAGCGCGATTGCTTGAAGAAAATGATCTGAGCCGGATAATGGGCTTTCACGGTGGCACAGTAGTCGCTTCGGCCACAAGTGTAAATGCACCGAGCCAGTTCAATGCAGGGAACGTAGGAGCCATGCTCACCAGCTCAGTGAACCTGGGAAATCTTACCGTCATCCGCTCGCCAATGCCGGTGATGAGCGGGGGCACAGGAATCCAACGTAACTATCTCATTCAACCTCAGAATAATACTGCGCTGAATGCAACGCTGCGTTTTTATTACCTGGATGCCGAGTTGAATGGGAACGATGCGACTGCGCTGAACTTATGGAAAAGCACTGATGGTATCACCTGGACATTTATTGGAGCGGACACCCGGGACACCAGCGAACACTATGTGGAAAAGAGCGGTATCACCGACCTGAGCTACTGGACTTTGGCCGATATTGATAATCCACTTCCGCTAACCCTGATCAGCTTTTCGGCGGTATGTGTCAGCAACTATACATTAATTGAATGGAAAACCGGAGTGGAAAGCATGTTGAAGGACTTTCTGGTGCAGCGCAGTATGAACGGTACCGACTGGTCGACACTTGGCACCGTGGGTGCGCTGAATGCCGCAAGCGGGGCTCAGTATTCATTTAAAGATGCCGCCCCGCAAGCGAATTGTTTTTACCGGTTGAGGATAGAAGATCAGGATGGGAAAGTGACCTATAGTCCCGTCTTTAGAGGCGGATGTTCGGATATCACGCTGCCCTTCCTGGTATATCCAAATCCCGTGGTGAGCCAGGCTGTGGCGAAGATCTCGTTGCGGCAGGCGGCGACAGGCAAAGTGCAGGTGCTGAGTATTTCTGGCCAGTCCTTGTACGAGGCGGAGTGGCGTCTTCAGGCAGGACTGAACGAATTGGCCATCCCAGTGTCGGGCTGGCCGTCAGGTTCTTATCTCGTGCGGTTGGTTCTGTCCGGCGGGGTGCAATCGACGCAGTTCATCAAACTATAACAAGTAACAATAATTTTAAAAATAATTTCATGAAAAAGATTTTTTATCTCAGTATTATTCTTTTGCTATTCGACGTAGCTGCTTTTGCGCAGGTTGGGATCAATGCAGATGCATCAACACCTGATTCCAGTGCTATGCTTGATATTAAAAGCACAACAAAAGGAATTCTAATACCCAGGATGACGTCCACTCAGCGCACTGCCATTGCTTCGCCTGCAAAAGGTTTATTAGTGTATGACAGCACTTCTATGTCTTTTTGGTTTTATAACGGAAGTGAATGGACTAGTCTTTCAGGTAATGGAAATGGATGGAGCCTTACCGGGAACGGTGGTACGGACACATCAAAAAATTTTATTGGCACAATCGATGACCAGCCATTACTTGTAAAAATTAATAATGTTTATTCAGGCATAATAGATGCTCATAATGGCATTACTTCATGGGGCTATAAGGCCCAAATGGCAAACACTACAGGAAATTATATTACTGCTGTAGGAACAAGCGCCCTATCCTCAAATACCAGCGGGCATCATAATGCGGCATTGGGAAGCTTTTCACTTTTTTCGAACATTGATGGATATTTTAATACTGCAATTGGAGCAGATGCATTGTGGTCAAATACTTCAGGCTTTGCAAATACAGCAAATGGTAATAATGCTCTTTACTTTAATACTACCGGCGCTTCGAATACCGCAAATGGCAACCAGGCGCTCTACAACAACACTACAGGAATCCGTAATACGGCATCAGGGGATGGTGCGCTTTATTCCAATACCACCGGCAATTATAATTCAGCATATGGTTTTCAGTCGCTTCAAACCAACGCCACCGGCATTAATAATACTGCAAGCGGTAATGGCTCGCTTTTTTCCAATACCACAGGCAGCTATAATACTGCAACTGGAAACCAGGCACTTTATTTCAATACCACAGGCTACTATAATACAGCAAGTGGAGATGGCGCGTTGTATTCTAATACTACGGGCAGTAGTAATACGGCAAGTGGAGATGGTGCACTTTATTCCAATACTACAGGCATAGATAATACCGCAAGCGGGCAGATTGCCCTTTATCACAATACCACAGGAAACTCTAACGCTGCAAATGGATACCAGGCGCTTTTTTCCAACACCACCGGCAGTTATAATACTGCAAGTGGAGAAACTGCGCTTTATGCAAATACCACTGGCGGTTATAATACGGCAATCGGTAGTGCTGCGCTTCGTTCCAATACGACTGGCAATGCAAATACTGCAAGCGGCCAGGCAGCGCTTTTTTCCAATACTAGCGGCACCTTTAATACTGCAAATGGATATAACTCACTTTTTTTCAATGCTACCGGCTTCGCTAATACTGCAAACGGTTATAGGTCGCTCTATTCTAATACCACCGGAACCTCAAATACTGCAAATGGAAACCAGGCCCTTTATAACAATACCACAGGGATTCGGAATACGGCAAGCGGTGATGGCGCGCTTTATTCCAATACCACCGGCGGGACAAATTCAGCGTATGGTTTTCAGTCGCTTCAAACCAACGCCACAGGCAACTCTAATACTGCAAATGGGAACCAAGCGCTTTATTCCAATACCATAGGCAGTAGTAATACGGCCAGCGGTGATGGGGCACTTTATACCAATACCGCCGGCGGAGCAAATTCAGCGTATGGTTTTCAGTCGCTTCGGGCCAATACTACCGGCGGTTCTAATACTGCGAATGGATACCAGGCGCTTTATTCCAATACCACCGGCAACTATAATACTGCAAGCGGACGGAATGCGCTCTATACAAACACCACCGGCACCTTAAATACAGCTATTGGGTATGGCGCAGATGTTAGTACAAACAACCTTAGCAATGCCACAGCAATAGGCTATGCAGCCCAAGTGAATGCCAGCAACAAAATACGTTTAGGTAATGCCTCCGTAACCGTTATTGAAGGACAGGTGCCTTTCACCACCCCTTCCGATGGCAGGTTCAAAACCAATATCGAAGAAAATATCAAAGGGCTTGATTTTATCAACCGCCTGCGCCCCATATCCTACAACTTCGAAACAGGCAAATATGATGCCTTTACCGAAGGCAAAATTGATGCAAAAGGGTACTTTGTATCCCAAATTGATTTCAGCGAATCGGAAAGCATTCGCCACAACGGCTTTATAGCACAGGAAGTGGAAAAAGCGGCAAAAGAATCGGGTTTCAACTTTGACGGCATCAACGTACCTAAAACCGATAAAGAAACCTACGGGCTTTCTTACTCACAGTTTGTAGTGCCGCTGGTAAAGGCCGTTCAGGAACTGGACAAAAAAGTAGAGGACCAGAAAATATTGATAGATGCGCTTACTCAACGGTTGCAAGCATTAGAAGCAAAAGTAAAATAGAAGGTGCTGGGTAAATTTTTCTTTCTGGGCATATTGACGTTGCTTATTGCAATAGTAATTGGCCTCTATTGGAAAGAAATTATGGACATACTATTTCACCGCAAAAAATAAAATAGAAAATATGGGCTCACAAGCTATTCAAGGAAAACTTTGGGGACAACACCCTGACGATTGGGCTGATATCCAGGAAAAAATTGGAAGAACAGACTACGACTTTGTATTTAGTAATGTATCTATTACTCCTGCAACAAAATTACTGGATGTTGGTTGCGGCACCGGTTACTTTTCTACACTCGCCAGTGAAAAAGGAGCGAATATTACCGGGCTTGACGCGACTCCGGAATTTATAGAAGTTGCTAAGAAAAGATTACCCGCTGCTAAATTTCTTGTTGGAGAAATGGAAGCCCTTCCTTTTGATGATCATTCTTTTGATGTCGTTTGTGGATTTAATTCATTTCAATATGCAGCCAACACCAAAAATGCACTCATGGAAGCCAAAAGAGTATTGAACAAAGATGGTAAATTAGTAACCATAATTTGGGGCAACAAAGAAGATTGTGAAGCGGCAACTTACTTAAAGGCAGTAGGCAGTGTTTTACCTCCGCCGCCGCCAGGCGCTCCCGGGCCTTTTGCACTTTCAGAAAATCACTTGCTGGAAAAAATACTGGAAGAAATTGGTTTTAAAATAATAAACAGCACTGATGTTCCATCAACATGGGATTATCCCGATCTGGAAACAGCCTTAAAAGGCTTGTCGTCTGCCGGCCCGGTTGCAAAAGCCGTTGAAGCCAGTGGTTTTGAAAAGGTTCACCAGGCCATATCAAGCGCAATCCAGCCCTATATACAAAAGAATGGACATGTAGTTTACCATAATAAATTCAGGGTGGTTATTTCAGAAAATAATTAATAAATCACTTAATACAAAATATAAAAAGGAAATTCTGATGCACGTTTTGATATGAAACTTAAAGAATTTTTTAAAAAAGAGAAACAACTTAGTTAACCCATTTTAACGCAATTAAATTTAATCACAAAAAACAAAGGAGGAAAATTTATGAAAAGAAAAATTGGATACTTGCCGGTATTAATTACTGCAAGTATTTTTATCATTCAGGGCTGCAAAAAATATGAATCACCCCCGGAATGTGGTGGCAAAACTGTTACTGTAACAACACAAAAAGTACTGGTAACGGGATTAAACGACCCGCGTGGCCTTAAATTTGGCCCTGACGGAAACTTGTATGTCGCTGAAGCTGGTATCGGTGGAACTAACTTAAGCACTACTTGCGCGCAGGTAGTTGCGCCAGTAGGCCCATACCTCGGCAGTGATACCGGATCACGCATCTCAATGATTGACAGAAATGGTATTAGAACTACAGTGGCCGATAAACTTCCATCAAGCATAACAGCCCCTGGTGGTGGAAGCGGTATTCAAGGAGTAGCTGATGTGGCATTTGTTGGCAATACCTTATATGGCCTTCTTGCAGGAGCCGGTTGTTCACATGGAGTTCCTGATATTCCCAATGGAGTTGTCAAAGTTCACCCGGATAAAACATGGTCAATGGTTGCCAACCTTAGTGAATTTATAATGGCAAATCCCGTTGCACATCCTAACCCTGCGGATTTTGAGCCGGATGGAACATGGTTTGGCATGATAAACTCTGGCGGTATTCTTTATGCTATTGAACCGAATCATGGTGAAGTAGATAAAGTTACCCCCGGTGGAAATATAAGCAGGTTGATAGATGTTTCGGCATATGAAGGACATATTGTACCCACTTGTATTGTAAACCATGATGGTAATTTTTATGTAGGCAATCTTGACCTATTCCCAATAGTGCAGGGAAGTGCAAGTGTTTACAAAATTACGCCACAAGGCCAGATAAGTGTTTATGCATCCGGATTTGAAACCGTACTCGGTGTAGCTTTCGATGCTGATAACAGGCTATACGTGCTTGAATGTACAGCAGGACAGGATGCATTAACTCCGGGATTTGGGGATATTGTGAGAGTAGATCCTTCAGGGCAAAAAACAGTAATTGCTTCAGGGTTCCATTTGCCTTCTGCAATGACTTTTGGACCGGATGGAAGTTTGTATGTATCTGATTGGGGAATAGGCCCTCCGGGCATGGGGCAGATTGTACAGGTAAGTTTCAAGTGTGAAAATGTGCAACCTGATACAAAGAGCTATTGATTTCTACTAAATATTGTGTAAACAGAAATAAGGCAGCCTGAATTCAGGTTGCCTTATTTCTTTTAAGAGATCAAATTTCTCCAAATTAATACGTTCATTATATCTATGGATCTTAAATTAAAACAGGAAGTGCTAAAGTAACTTTTGGAAAGTTTATATCAGAACTTCCAATTCAGAAAAGTATCTTCCAACTTTCCAAAAGTGAAAAAACTTTTGGAAAGTTCATGTCAGAACTTCGAAAATCAGAAAAATATCTCCCAACTTTCCAAAAGTTTGATTTGAGCTTTACTTTTTTTACCATTAAGGGATTAAGATACATTAAGATTTCCTTCTTCACCTCCTTCACTTCTTAATGGTTTTTTTACATTAAGATTTTTTCTTTCTTCATTTCCCTTTACTCCTTAATGGTTTATTTTTTTCCTGTGCCACTGCACAAAAAAAAGAACAACTGCCTGTACAGTTGTCCTAATCGAATAAAGCCGTAAAATTCAAAAAAGATTTATGCAAATAAAAAAGAATCTCAATAACCGCATCCCAAAACTGAATGAACTTTCATCGCACATCCAATTATTTTTCGCGTTAATTCTTCATATTGCATTTATTTTTTTTACCGGATTATCATCTTATACCTTTTATAATTTCTATAATGTCCAAAATGTTTGTGGTATAATGCCGATATAACAGCCGTTTAGTTCAATGGAATTGGACTATTACGGATGTATAATCGGTATTATGATCCTTTCATCTTATAAATCTTAGTGCAGGCAGTAGAAAAACGGAAAGAACCTTTTTTTGTTTTCATTTCTTATTTTCGTCAGACAAGAGAATCTTTTCTTGTTGGACAAAAGTTTTTAATTCAAAGAAAAATGGTGAAAGTGTTTTCACTTTTTTTACAGTTCTTTTCGGTTAGAGAGAAAACTTGTTTTGTAGTTTTTTAAGTTCTTTTTCGGATGAGAAAAGAAACTTAGAAAACAGAAATTCCGTTTATTTGTTCGTTTACTGTTTGAGAGACAGAAAGATTTTTTTGAGGTTTGAGACGGTGGACAAAAATGAAAATGCACATAACATTAGGTTTGGCAATAGGCTGGCTGAAGGGATAACAATCGGCTGTAGTTCTCTGTCAGCAGTAGTTCCAGCAGACGAACAAATATCGGCTTTTTGTATTTATCTTCGACATTAGTTTTTCAATCGGCTGACGTTCGGGCGAAAA
>DATCFI010000023.1:0-5361 GCA_036509585.1 Hanamia sp.
GAAACTCAACATTCAATCAGCTTTACCCGACCAATCCATTTCGCATTTTGTTCACAGCTTTTGGATGCTGGAAAACGAGACAGGGAAAGACATACCGTCAACGATATTGCCTAACGGAATGGTTGATATGACGCTGATGAAAATCAACCCAGGGCATTGGGAAATGTTCATTCGGGGCATTGACACTGAGCCATCGCAGGTAGTGCTTGAAAAAGGAACAACAATATTTACCATAGGGCTTAAATTATTGGCGGTGGAATATTTATTGGTCGATTCAATTAAAGATGTGTTGAACTCAGGAAGAAATTTTACCAATGATTTCTGGCGATTTGAAGAAAGCGACCTAAGCAGCCTGGAAAAATTTTGCAACAGGGCAACGCAAAAAATACAATCCGTTGCAATTGAAAACATTGACAGCCGAAAGAGAAAATTATTTGAACTTATTTATGCTTCTAACGGCTCTATGCCTGTGAAAGAACTTTCGAAGCAAGTGTTTTGGAGCAGCCGTCAAATCAATCGTTACTTCAATCAGCAGTTTGGGATTTCACTCAAGGCTTATTGTAACATTCTTCGTTTAGGCGCCTCGTTTAAACACATCAGCGAAGGCAAGCTTTTTCCCGAACAAAATTTCACCGACCAAAATCATTTCATTAAAGAAATTAAGAAGTATGCCGGCGTAACGCCAAAAGAGTTGAGCAAAAACAAAGATGGCCGTTTCATAGACATTACGGCAATCAAAAATTTCCCTTCTTAAAAAAAACGGCTGATTTATACTATTCCATTTCCTATTTCTCCCAGAATTTTGCATCCTGATACAGACCTATAAGGTTTTTACAACCTTATAGGTCTTACAGAAATAAAACAATACAAAATCATGTTATTAAAAAACAAAAAGGTTGCCATTATCGGTGCGGGACCAGTCGGACTGACAATGGCCAGTTTGCTACAGCAGAAAGGAATAGATGTCACTGTTTACGAAAGAGACAAAGACGCACAAACAAGAATTTGGGGCGGTACGCTCGACCTGCATAAAGGTTCAGGGCAAGACGCGCTTGAAAAAGCCGGACTGCTGGAAAATTATTATGCCATGTCGATACCGATGGGAATAGCCATGACAGACGAACAAGCCAAAGTTTTGTTCACTAAAAAAATCACTCCTGAAAATCAATATGATAATCCTGAAATAAACAGGAACATTTTAAGGAAAATGTTGCTTGACAGTTTAACGGGCGATACCGTTATTTGGGATAGAAAATTTACATCACTTGAAGCACATAACGGAAAATGGCTTTTGCATTTTGAAAATGAAATGACTGCCACCGCAGATGTTGTTATCGGGGCCAGTGGAGGAATGTCCAATGCAAGAAAATATGTTACGGATGCTGAAGTAGAAGATACCGGAACTTTTATTATACAGGGAGATGTACCTCAGCCTGAAATCAATTGCCCGGAATTTTATCAATTGTGCAACGGCAGCAGGTTAATGACCGCTTACCAGGGCAATTTATTAGTTGCGAACCCATACAACAATGGACAGTTGTCCTATGGAATCATTTTTAAAAAGCCTGGAGAATGGATTCATAATAATGGATTAGACTTCCAAAATACCGACAGCATTATTACATTCCTTTCAAACAGGTTTTCTAATTGGGATGAACGTTACCGAGAACTATTTCGCTTAACAACTTTTTTTGTCGGCTTGCCTACGAGAAAAATTCCGTTGGATAAAGCATGGAAAAGTAACCGCCCTTTACCAATAACGCTTATTGGAGATGCCGCGCATTTAATGCCGCCCTTTGCAGGCCAGGGTGTGAATATAGGATTGGTGGATGCAGAAACTTTATCTGATAATCTTACTAACGGAAATTTTGAAACCATAGAAGCTGCTATCAATGATTATGAACAAAAAATGTTTGTTTATGCAATAGAAGCGCAATTGGAATCGGCCGGGAACGAAATAGAGATGCATCAACCTGAGTTTTCGTTTCAAACGTTTTTCTAACCTGTGGGTTCGTGTGCCTTCACAAATCATTTCTTGTTTCCCGCTTTTTTTTAACAGAGCAAACGGTTCCAGCTTATAACATATATTTGTGTGTAAGCTGCAATTAAACTGAAACTCTCTGTGGACACAACTCTTTTGACAAGATTACAAAACTGGTATCTCACAAACTGTGATGGAGATTGGGAACATAGTTATGGAATTTCAATTAATACTCTTGACAATCCAGTCTGGACAATCAAGATTGACCTTATTGACACTTGCTTACAAGACTTGCATTATGATAAACAAATTGATAATGGAATTTTTGACTGGCTTTTTATTAAAATCGTTGACAAAGTTTTAGAAGCGTCTGGTGACACAAGTAAATTGTCAATAATTTTTTCAATCTTTTTAGACGATATAATTCCTAATTATGCTGACCAAAGTTTTGAATATGAAGTTTATGTACAACTCATCGGGGGTCCGACAAAAATTTGGCGACCAGTCAAAGCAAAAATGATTTCAGAAGACACACTTAAAATAACACGTTTACCTGAATTGGATTATAAAGAGATAAGAACTCTAACTTTAGAAGACTTAACATTTGATAGAAATGATATTTTTAGTTACAAAACAAACATCCAAGTCGGTGATAAAATAAAGGTCGAACTTGTAGAAACTTTTAATGGAGTGACATTGACTGCTAAAGAATAACATGCAGCTTACATCGGTTTTGCGCAAGCGGGGCTGAAGGAATAACAATGAGCATTGGTGCATGTTTCAGCAGTAGTTCTGAGCTGAAGAAACTTTGCTGAACGACAGTAATAACAATGAACTTTTTATTATAAATTTGGCAACAGTTCGGGCAGAAGGAATTCTAAAATCCCGCCTGCACAAAGCCGTAAAACGTAAGGAGCAATGCTGCAGACAGGCACCAAACATAGACAGATATTGAAGGGGAAATAAGGACAAAGGATAGTTACCAAACATTTGTGTACGACTTTATAAAGTTTGACATCCTGGTAGCTTGTCCAAATTGTTCTAAACAAGCTATTGTAAAACCCGACAATTTCTCGTTTAGGAACATTGAACAAAGTGACGTAAAAGTCATTTGCCTGAATTGCGGGTACAACAAAAAACTTTTGGAAAAACCTGATTCAATTATATCTTCTTCTAATGAAAAAGTAATTACCGGACGGGTTTATTTTATAGGCGGCGCGATTGACCCTTTTTTTCATTTGCCATTATGGTTAAAGACAGACTTTGAAGAACATACTTTGTGGGCATACAACTTAAAACATCTTGACTTTCTTCGTGGACACATTGAAGCAAAATTAAGAGAACGTAATGGACAAGAATTATTCAATAAAAGTTTAGGTAGCCAGCTTCCCAAATGGATGACATCTAAAAAAAATAGAGAAATCCTATTAAAGAAAATAAATGAATTGCAAAACAAATAGCCAGGAAATAATCTTTTTTAAACACAGAATATTTATGACAACTCAAATAACGGATTTAATTAAAAAAGCTTATTCGGCTTTCAATGAAAGAGATATTGACAAGGCACTTTCAACAATGCAACCAAATGTGCAGTGGTCGAAAGCCTGGGAAGGTGGCTACATAAGCGGGCATGATGAAATAAAAGAATATTGGACAAGACAATGGAAAGAGATAAATCCAAATGTTGAACCAGTTGGATTTACAGAAAGGCAAAATGGAAACTTAGAAGTTGAAGTTCATCAAAAAGTAAAAGACCTGGCGGGCAATTCTATGTTTGATGGAACAGTTAAGCATGTTTACACTTTCGAGGATGGCTTGATAAAAACTATGGATATTGAACTGGTATAGAAACCTAATTTTTAACCGGGCGATATCCCTTCCACAGCCATTCCAGCGCTTCAGGTAATGTTTGCTGTTTCACTTTATAATCCACATGCCCCGCATTGCGGGCAAAAATAAACTGGTAATGATAGCCCTTTGCTGCAAGCACTCTTGCCATGTTTTCATTGGCAACCACCCAATCATGCATATTGTCACGCATCACGTTTGGATTATAAAGGTCGCGGTCGCCCACTTCCATCCAAATGCGTATCGGCTTTACGGCACTTTGCGGAATAAGATGTTCATGAAATTCCCATGCTCCATGTGGTGTGGCGGGGTTGGAGGGCCACTGCTGGTTGATGTAAGTACCCGAATAAGTAAGCACACGATGATACCATTCCGGATGGTACCATGCCATTATCAACGCGCAGGAACCACCAGAACTGCCGCCGATCGTAGCGCGGCCTTCAGGGTCTTTCGTTAATTTCACATTGCATTTGCTTTCCACGAACGGTAACACTTCCTTTTCAACAAACTCAGCATATACTCCGGACATGGCATCGTATTCCAGCCCGCGTTGGCTGCCCTGTGCATCGCCGCTTCCGTTACCAATAGATATGGCAATCATTACCGGCACTTTGCCTTCGGCAATAAGGTTATTCAAAGTCGTGAACAACAAATGGTCTGGGCCGTCAGCGCCAACAATGAAAGGCGCAGGCGTGCCGGCAACGTATTGTTTAGGAACAAAAACTTCTACATGGCGGGTGTATGGGGCGGGGTGGCTGGTGGTTACTATTAGTTTAGCAGGGTCTTCAGGATCAACCGTACCGAACGTACCGGGCTCGCGGGCAATACCGGGATAAATTTTACTGTCTTTGGATTCCATGGTAAACTGATACACGGTTCCCTGCGGCACGTTTTCCTGAACGGTGCTTTCGGGTGCAGGATTGTGTGTAGGACCAATGATAAAATTTCCATACGAGTCCGGAGAGGGAACAGCGCCATCTGGCAATTCTGTAGCGGTAACATAGCCCGGCGTATGTGGGTCGCGCGTGGGCGGTGGCGTGCGTACAGGAGCTGATGGTTTTGTATTTATTGATTGCGCTATTATTATATTTCCGCTTAGCAGTAACGCACCGGACAAACCTACTCCAATTATTATTTTTACGATATTCATATTTACTTTTTTATGTGCAGGAAGTTCTATTGTATAATGAAGAAATAAAGATACAAAAACCAATGCGGTGTTTTTATGAATTAAAATAAAAAGTCGCTGTTCTCAGTAAACAAACAAATAACAACCATTTCTATTTTTTTTTAAAATATCTTACGATTTCTGATTTCCTTCCGGCGATCAATCATTAATTATTTACTAAGCCCGGTTGGAGTTTAGGAAGACACGGGAGATTCTAAATAAAAATATAGAATAAATCGTTTAAGTCGTGAATACCTTTTGATAAATGGGGTCACTCTTAACCATTCTTTCTAGAAGGTTGTGAAATATAGTTTTATCAAATCCCCGTCTGTTAAAGCGATAAAAGAATTCATTCAGATACGCC
>DATCFI010000024.1:0-2712 GCA_036509585.1 Hanamia sp.
AGACCGCTATAATTATACAACTATCAACGGTGTAAAAATCCCCAGTCCTGATGACAAGACGCGTTCCATTCCCCTGGATATTTTTCCCGCTGATCTTTTGCAAAGATTAGAAGTAGTAAAATCACTTACACCATCTATGGAAGGTGATGCTATCGGAGGCGTTACTAATATGGTGCTTAAGGAAGCGCCTGAACACCTTACCTACACGTTCAATAGTTCATTAGGCTATAGTAACTTTTTTAGTAACCATACTTTTACCACTTTTGATCATAGCGGTGCCCCATGGAAGACTCCCTATGAAATTCACGGATCTGGTTATGCACCCCAGCCTTCCGATTTCAATGTAAAATACCTGGAATACAAAACAGTCAAATATCCTGTTAATGGGTTTATTAATGGAAGTATCGGAGACAGGATAACCAAAAACTTTGGCTTTCTTGCTGCCTTTAGTTATCAGCACATATATAGAGGGAGCTCGTCATTATTTTATCCGCCAAGCGGGCAGCCACAACCAATACCCACAGCCAATACGCCTGTGTTTGGGCCTCTTGAATATCGCACCTATAACAATCTCCAAAACAGGATAGGTACTCACCTGGTAATGAACTATAATTTTAATGAGCATAACAAGATAAGTTTTTACACTGCCTTTTTTCAATTAGACAGGATAGAGCATAGGAACCTTCAGCAGGGATTGTCGCAATATTTACATTTATCGGGGCAGGATTATGTTTATGACCGGTCTTTGTTTCAAAGACAGATTATCTGGAGCAATAGCTTGCAGGGTAAACATCAGATCACTGATAAATTATCTGCGGATTGGTCACTTGTATATTCGGAGGCCCAAAGCAAGACTCCTGTATGGATTGACCAACAATATTCGGATATCATAAATTATGATAATAGAACGAACAAGGTTACTTCAGAGCAAAAAAATTTGCAGGATTTTCCATTCATTTTCACACATTCAAATGAAATTGACCGCTCAGGCTATCTGAATCTGCATTATCAACTGACAGATGCACTAAAACTTTCATTCGGGGGAATGTACCGGCACAAAACGCGTGGCAATGTTTATGAATCGTATCAATTGTATGCAGGCAATCAGCCGTTTACTACCATACAGGATGCCTCTTTCCCCAGGCTAACAAGAGTGGATACCACAGACGGCTTAACCTACACATCGGTAGAAAATATCCTTGCCTATTATGGCGAATTGAAATGGGAATATAAAAAATGGTCAATACTCGGTGGTTTGCGTGTAGAGAATACTCACCATAGTTATGTTTCTGAACTTTCAATTTATTTACCGGGTAAAACAGGCATCTATAATTACACGGATTATCTGCCCAGCATCAATATTAAATACAAGCTTAATCCGAAAAATGACCTAAGGGCATCTTATTTCAGTGGTATCAGCAGGCCTAATTATTTTGAATATATTCCCGTCAACTTTTCCGGCGATTATTTTGATCAGAGAGGAAATCCTGACATCAAACATGTGCAGTCGAATAATTTAGACCTGCGGTATGAACATTATTTTGGTGCGGAAGATTATTTTATGGCGGGCACTTTCTATAAACACATCATCAATCCAATTGAATTCGCCTTCCAGACACAAACAACCAGTCAATTTGTATTGGAGCCCGAGAATTTTGGCAACGCCACTAACTATGGAGCAGAACTTGTATTTACAAAGCATTTTAGAAATTTTGGTATAAGAGGAAACTATTCCTACACCAAATCGTCAATTACTACTTCAAAGCTCGTTTATACAAAAGACAATAATGGCAATTATATTATTTACAACTCAACTCAAACCCGTCCTTTACAGGGCCAATCTGATCATATAGCCAATGTTTCCCTTCTTTATAAAAGTATTAAAAAAGGTATTGAGGCCGAGGTGAGCTGGGTATATACAGGACAGCGTATTGAAATTGTGTCTCCTTTTAAAAACCTGGATTATTGGCAAAAAGCCACTTCACAGATAGATTTTTCTCTCAATGTAAAAGCTTCTAAAAGAATAACTCTTTTTGCCAAAGTAACCAATTTGACCAATAACCCCCTTATCCTTGAACTCCATACTACAGCTAATGGATATTATTTCAATAATATCCATTACCCTGACCAGGTCAGCAAAAACAATATCATTGTAAGACGCGACAACTTCAACCAGACTTTCTTTGTCGGGTTCAGATTTAAATAAAAATTTTATTATAAAAAACGAAAATCAAAAAAAATGAAACACTCAAAAAAAAGAAGTTTAAAAATTGTTCTAACGAGCTTCTGTCTTTTCCTTTTGGCAAGCGTAGTTATGTTTTCCTGCAAAAAAACGAGCACTGTCGTGCAGGCTCCTTATGTGCCTGGCGGTGTAACAGTTCAGCCGGGAAATATTAGTGGGTCCGTTAAAGGAACTATGGAAACCAACCAGACTTACAATGTAACAGGAGATGTGATCATCAATGCAGGCGATTCATTGATTATACAGCCGGGAGCAAAAGTTATTTTCCAGGGAGCCTATAATTTCTTTATCAAAGGCAGCCTTTTTTCTTTGGGAAGTTCTTCCGCTCCGGTATCTTTTACCTTTAACAATCAGCAAAAAATGGACATGGCGAGCGAGCCGGTTGCTACAGATCCAGCCTTTGTTGGCTTATGGGGCGGACTATGGGCGGATACTTCTTGTCCTAACCTGGTAATAAAATGGACACATAT
>DATCFI010000025.1:0-9006 GCA_036509585.1 Hanamia sp.
GCTTGTAGAAATATTTTCGGAAGAGAAGAATGGTGAGATCATTTTTTCGGTAAAAGATAATGGTGTGGGTTTTGATATGCGCTTTGTGAACAAATTATTTGGTATTTTTCAGCGATTGCACAAATCGAAGGACTTTGAAGGAACCGGAGTAGGGCTTGCCATTGTTCAGCGTATTATCAGCAAGCATGGAGGAAAAGTATCTGCAGAAGGAGAATTCGAAAAAGGTGCAACATTTAATTTCGCATTACCAATTAACTAAAATAAACAAATAAACAAAATGGAAAATACTGAAATAGAAATTCTTCTGATTGAAGACAACCAAAGCGATGCAGAAATGACCATCCGCGCATTACGAAAGAGCAACATTGCAAACAAAATTGTTCATCTCGAAGATGGTTTCGAAGCGCTTGAGTTCATTTTCGGAACGGGTGAGTATGCAAATAGAAATATCAGCAACTTACCCAAAGTTATCCTGCTCGATTTGAAAATGCCCCGAATGGATGGAATTGAAGTGCTGAGGAAAATAAAAGGGGAGGAACGAACAAAAAAAATTCCCGTAGTTGTGCTTACTTCTTCTAAAGAGGATCCCGACATTCAAACCTGCTACGATTTAGGCGTAAATGCTTACGTGGTGAAGCCCGTAGAGATTAAAGCGTTTTCCAAAGCCATTTCCGATTTGGGATTATTCTGGCTGGTGATCAATCAACCACCTAAATAAAATCCGCCGATAATCACTGTAATCTATAAATAAAATGAGAGAATACCGGATACTTCATCTTGAGGACTCGCACAGCGATGCTGATGTGATTAAAAGAGTACTGCTAAAAGCAAACTTAAACTTCCAGTATTTTCTTGCTGATGATAAAGAAAGTTTCATTCGCGGTCTCACCGATTTTAAGCCCGACGTGATTCTGTCCGACCATGCCCTCCCGCAGTTTGATTCGGTAATGGCGTTCGATATTTATAAAGAAATGAAGCTTGAAATTCCTTTTATCCTTGTTACCGGCAGTGTATCTGAAGAATATGCTGTGGAAATGATAAAAAAAGGGATAGATGATTATTTGCTAAAAATAAATTTACAACGGCTGCCGCAAGCTATTAAAAATGCATTTGATAAAAGAGAAAATGAAAAGAAAATAAGTCAGGTAGAAAAAGATTTGAAACAATCTGAAACCAACCTTCGCACTATTTTTGAAAATACTTCCTCCGGATTTTTATTGCTTGATAAAAATTTAAATGTCATATCATTCAATAATCAGATGAGTTATTTCTCAAAAGAATTATTCGGATTTGACTTGCAGGAAAACGTTAACTTCATCGCTATGCTCATGCCCGAAAGACAGCAGGAACTTAAGAACCTTTTCGGCATGATTCTGAAAGGAGAAACAAGCAGCAATGAAACAGGCCATCCTCAAACAGATGGAAAATTAATTTGGTACTGCGTTAAAGGAAATCCGGTGTTGGATCAGGAAAGAAATATAACCGGAGTATGCCTTACCGTGGATGACATTACAGAAAGAAAAAATGCAGAAGAAGAACGGTCCCGGCTTTCTTCCATTCTTGAAGCCACTTCTGATTTTGTAGGTATAACTGGCGTGGATCAACGACTTTCTTTTTTGAATACCGCAGGCCGTAAAGCAATGGGATATGACGAAATGGAAGATCTGTCGCAAAAAAAAATAGTAGATTTTTCACCTGATTGGGCTAATGAAATCCTTCTTAAAGAAGGTATTCCTGCTGCGCTAAAAGCAGGTAAATGGATTGGCGAAACAGCCTGGTTCAGTAAGGAAGGAGTTGAAACTCCTGTATCACAGGTTATTATTGCACATAATAACTCCAATGGTGAGTTGCAATACCTTTCTACCATTGCCCGTGATATTACTTTGCAAAAAGAAACGGAACAAAAGCTTGAACAGCAAAACGTAGAACTTGTCTTTCAAAACGAAGAGAAAGAAAAAAGGGCGGCGGAGTTAGCCATTGCTAACAAAGAACTTGCTTTGTCCAATACGGAGCTGGAGCGATTTGCCTATATAGCCAGTCACGATTTACAGGAGCCCCTGCGCATGGTGACCAGTTTTATGAACCTGCTGGAAAAAAGAATGAGCGGCCAACTTGACGATACCAGCAAACAATACATCCATTATGCGGCAGACGGAGCTATTCGGATGAAAACACTTATTCAGGACCTGCTGATGTATTCCAGGATAGGTACTAATAAGGAAGATTTTACCATAGTCGATCTTAATGAAGTAATGCAATATATAATAAGGGTGCTGGAAGAAAATATAAAGGAAACTGGAACCACAATAACCGTGAAACATTTACCGGTTATTTCGGCCAATAAAACCCTCATCAACCAGTTGTTAGTAAACCTGATAAGCAATGCATTAAAATATCATAGAGATAACGATCCGGAAATTGAAGTAGGTTATAACGAAGATCCCAGAAACTGGATTTTTTATGTAAAGGATAACGGTATTGGCATTGACCCCAAATTCTTTGATAAGATATTCATCATTTTTCAGCGGCTGCATATCAATAGCGAATATTCAGGCACCGGCATCGGCCTGGCTATCTGTAAAAAAATTGTAGAAATCCATAAAGGTAAGATATGGGTTGAGTCGGAACAGGGTAAAGGCAGCACATTTTATTTCTCTATACCAAAACAAAACGCATGAACAAGAAAGAAGTTCAAATTTTACTCGTTGAAGACAATGAAGGGGATATTGTATTGACCCTTGAAGCACTTAAAGCAGCAAAAGTGGTCAATGGCGTACATGTAGTAAAAGATGGTGAGGCAGCATTACAATACTTGAGAAAAGAGGGCAAGTATAAAAATATGGAAACCCCTGACCTTATTCTGCTGGACCTCAACCTGCCCAAAGTAGATGGGATGGAAGTGCTGACGGAAATGGAAAATGATGTAGGCCTGGTGGTCATACCGGTAGTGATGCTAACTACATCTGATTCGGAAAAAGATATCCTGAAATCGTATCAACATCATGCCAATTGCTTTATCACCAAGCCTGTAGATTTTGATAAATTTATGCATGTGGTGCGTATGGTCAAAGATTTCTGGATTGATATTGTAAAACTACCTAATGAAAAAGATTATGAACAAGGAAACTAATTCTTATCGTATATTGGTAATAGAAGATAATCCCGGGGATTATTTTTTACTGGGGCAATATCTTCAATTGAGTAAACTAAGGGTCGAAAAAACTTTTCATGCGGAGAATATGGCGGCAGCAACTGCCCTGGTGAAAGATAATAGTTTCGATATTGCATTGCTTGACCTTACATTGCCCGATAGCACCGGTTTGAATTCTGTTATTACATTGAACCAACTTTTGCCCCATACACCAATAGTAGTACTTTCCGGTTTATCTACCATTGAAATAGCTATTGAATCCATTTCTTTGGGTGCACAGGATTATCTGATAAAAGGGGATTTTGATGAAAAACTAATTGCCAAGACTGTTCAATACAGCATTGAAAGAAAAAGAACAACCGGAAAACTCAGGGAAAGTAATGAAAGGTACAAGATGGTTAACCTGGCTACTAATGATGTGATCTGGGAATGGGATTATCATTCAAATTCGGGCCTATGGGGTTCGGGCCTAATGAAAAATTTCGGTTATTTCCATGAGGACCTTTTAATGAAAGATAATTGGGTAAATCAATATTTACACCCTGATGATATAGATAAGGTAAATGAAAAAATAGATTTTACACTTGAAAATGGTATTGAAAACTGGGAGGAGGAGTTTCGGTTCCGGTGTGCAGATGGCTCGTACAAAGAAGTATTTGACCGTGGTTTTATGATATACAACGAAGATGGCAGCCCTCAAAAAATGTATGGGGCAATGAGTGATATTACAGGCCGGCGCAAACTGGAAAAAGCCTTATCTGACCAAAAGCTTTCCCAACAAAAATTAATTACTGAGACTACTATTGATGCGCAGGAAAGTGAGAGAGGTATGCTGGGCAGGGAACTACACGATAATATTAACCAGATATTAGCTGCTTCAAGAATGTATATTGGTATGGCCAAAACTAATAAAGGCAATACAGGGGAATTAATGGAAGAAAGCTTAAAGCTTGTTGATAATGCCATGGAAGAAATACGAAAATTATCCAAAACACTGGTTGCCCCTTCCCTGAGTGAACTCGGTTTAATAGAGACGCTGGAGAAACTGTTAGTAGGAATCAATACTACAGGATATACCAATGTACAATTAGATTATAAAAAACATAGAGATATTGACAAAAAAATGGAGTTGATGATTTACCGTATTGTTCAGGAACAATTGAATAACATCATGAAATATGCCAAGGCAAAAGAAGTAGATATCCAGATTAGGATGATAGGAAACAGGCTTTTTTTATCAATAGCCGATAATGGGATCGGCTTTGATCCGGCCACAAAAACAAATGGTATTGGATTGAAAAACATCAAAAGCCGGGTTGAGTTTTATTCCGGGGATTTAAAAATTTTATCTTCACCAGGTAAGGGATGTACACTAAAAGTTGAAGTTCCCGTTTAAATATAACGGATACGAATGAAATTACTTTGTAATGATTGATTATGGATTCATCTTCACAAAGATAGATCGATCATCATAAAACATTTTTGAAAAGAATGCAATTTATTCCTGTGTAGGATATAATTTTGATTAAATCCCTTCCCGAACATAAGGTTGGGTAAGCTAATTTCAGGACGAGGCAAATAGAAACGACCGCCAAAAGGATGAGTAATAAATGGAAGGAGCATGTTCTCGCCGGTTGGTGTTGAGTACAGGTTTTGAAGCGATGGCTTCACCAACGGCTGAAATTGATTAAAGAAATCATTCTGTCTTTCTTTATTTATTCTATGTCATGGTTGTTGCTATATTCAAGTTAAAGATAGGGCTTTGTCAAATTTGTTTTGTTGGTGAAGCAGCCGCACTTATCCTTCGCTCAACACCAACAAAGAGCTCTCTCTTTTTTTTGCAAGACCAATGGAAAGAAAAGTTAATTGCATCCAGGAAATCTTTGCACACTTGTTGAAAATGCTACCAGCACGATTGCTGAAGCGATTAATTTGAAGATGTTTTTCATTTTTATTATATCGGATGATTTTTTAAATCCGCACATATAAAACGGCGCCACGCAAAGAAGATTGCTGGATGTTTTTCTATTTCAATATAGTAATATTGTGGGCGGAGTGTAGAAAAACTACTATTCTGGTTTTTTTACTTAATGCCAATTTTAGGTATATAAATGCTATTGGGCTTATTGTCAAAAACGTTTTTTGTAAGATTTATTTCTGTTGCAATTTCATTTAGATTATATTTTTTTTAGTCTTTGTATTGTGTCTTAAGGCTGTGAATTTCTGCTTCTATTCTGAACTTATTAAATGATTCAAATTTGGTTTTGTCAATTAATAATCCGTTGATAAGATTGTCTCCGCTAGAATTTCTTAAATAATTTTCTGATAATTTTCCAAAACCTGAGGTTATCTCACTTTGGACTACCAGTTCCCGTTAGATGGCCTGGTGAGGACTTTAACCTTAAAGAACAATGGCATGCATGGCGCACATTAAAAAAGGCTGCCCCTTTTGAGACAGCCTCTTTGTTTTCGGAGGAGGTTAAGCATTTAGAATTCTGGTTGGTGAATTATTATAATGCAATTTGTTTTTCGGTCATCATTTTTCTTAAATTCATAAGCCCGTAACGCATGCGCCCTAAAGCCGTATTAATGCTGCAGTTTGCTAGAGTTGCAATTTCTTTAAAGCTAAGATCAGCGTAGTGCCTCATAATAATAACTTCTCTTTGATCTTCGGGAAGTAATTCCAACATTTTTCTTACTGTATTATTGCTTTCTTTTTTCATAATTGTTTCTTCAGCGTCGTGTTCAGAAAAATTGATTGTGTCAAAAATATCCCGGTCATCACTGGTTTTAATGACAGGGGTACGTTTTACTTTTCTAAAATGATCAATACAAATGTTGTGTGCAATTCTCATAGTCCATGATAAAAATTTGCCCTCTTCGTTATATTTGCCTGTTTTAAGGGTATCAATAATCTTTATAAAAGTATCCTGGAAAATATCTTCTGCCAGGTATTTATCTTTTATCAATAAGTAAATGGAGGTATAAAGTTTGGTTTTGTGACGGAGAACAAGCGTTGAGAGAGCTTCAGCATCACCTTTCATGTATGAATGAACAAGTTGCTGATCGGAAAGAAGCGTAAATGATTTCATAAAGTAAAGTAGATTTTTGTTTTTAGGGTAATGTGTAAATTCTGATGCAAAAATATATCTGTAACAAAAAAGCAATTGTAATAATGGGCTTAATTATGGGTAGAAAATTGACTATGATTAAGTATCGTTGTACCGCATGGGATAACTTGATTGTATTAAATACATTATCCATTTATAAATTTCAGCTCAGGAAATTATTTATAGAAGAGTGCTGCTGCAGGCACACATTTTAACCCGGGAATATTTGTTTTAAAATAGAGATTTTTCTATACTCAATTAACCATTTAGCTACAACAAATAACACTATAAATTTTGACTTTTACAGAAGCCTTTTAGCTATCCTGAATTTTAAAAAACCTATTTAAAATGCGTATCATGAAAACCACAGCCTACAATAACTTTCCCGGCGAAATGCTTATCCTGTCTGGATATACAACTCATTCAACAGAAACCAATAATAACATGTGGCTTTGCGATGCTATTAACAATCTTATTGAAGAGATTATGAAAGCCCAATCCGTAAAAATTATTTTTAAAAGCTTCCAAATTTCTGAAGTTGAACTTCCCGAAAAAATAAAATTGAATATTTTTAGCATAATGAAGGAACATCTGAATAACATTGTAAGCCAAAAAAAAGTATTTGAAATTAATATTGGGATCTCACTAAATAAATCCAGGCTGTTACTTTCTATTGCCGATAATATTGTTCGTATTGATTCCACTCCGGGCACACATCCTCAGGTCATTGATGTAAGAAGCATGGCAGACCTGCATACAGGAAATTTGGAGCTTATTTACAACCCGTACATTGGTAATTGTTTAATTTACCAGCAGCGTTTTAATAGCTAATCCTAAAATGAAATTAATACGAACCCTTTTTAAACAAATGAACTGCCAATAAGGAAAATGAATAAGGTGCTAAGGATCTTATGAGGGAGAAATTATATTATGAACTTTTGCCAGTGCATTAATATCTATAATGTTATTACATTTAAGCTTTTCAAATATCCGTGCTTTATGAGTACCTACAGTTGATGAATGCAACGTAAGTTTATTGCATATTTCTGCTAACGATTCTCCCCGTATCAGGTGCTGTACAATCTCAAACTCCCGTGGAGACAGGTTATCAAAGGGGTTTTCAGCATTGTTGTTGCTGTGCAATTCTTCAATCATTATCTGGCTTAGGGTTGGGCTAATGTATTTTTTATTATCTAAAACTACAGTAATGGCTTTTTTTATTTCTCCTTCAGGCGCATCTTTTTTTATATATCCCATTACACCCATTTTTAAATATCGTTTAGCATATACTTCTTCATTGTTCATACTGAACATTAAAATTTTTGCAGCCGGTTTAAAAGCGAGGATGTTACTTACTAACCCGAAGGAGTCAGTATTGGGCATATTTACATCAAGTATCAGCAGATCATAATTATTTGCTTTTATTTTTTTGAAAGCTGAATCTCCTTCATCGGCTTCATCAATGGTGCAATGGGGAAGAAAATTTTCAATAATAATTTTCATTCCTCTTCTTATTACTGAGTGATCGTCTACAAGCAATAGGTTAGTCATATAGATGTATTTAATTAATAGATAAATATAACGTGTTTTACGTTTAATTATTTAGATGGGTAGAAAATTTTCTATATCAATTTAGTTTATTCATTATATTACAAGCCATTAATTTTGCTAATATGCTATTAAATAATTGGAACCAGGCCAATGGTAAATAATATACTCTCTTACACTAATACATTTTTGCAATGAAATTATCTGTTGATATTACTGAAAGAAAAACTGGAAGATGGGTTAATCATTGTCAACAAAGAACTTGAATCATTTACTTATTCAATTTCGTACGACCTGCGGGCTCCTCTCAGGATAATTACTATGCCGGGCTTATAACCACTGAAAATAAAAGTTTGAATGAAGACACAAAACGCATGCAGGGCAATATTGTTATCAATTCCAAACGAATGGGAGATCTGGTAGACGGCTTGTTGAATTTCTCACGTCTCGGAAGAAGGGAACTGATGACGCATAAGACCGATATGAACTCAATAGTTAATGAAACTGTGGAAGGGCAATTTAAAAATTCTAATATATCCAAATACAAAATAAATATTCATGACCTGCCAAAATGCTTTTGCGATAGCTGCCTTGTTAAACAGATCTGGGAAAACTTAATTTCAAATGCAATTAAATTTTCTGCCAATAATAAAAATCCGATTATTGAAATAGGCAGTACTAAGAAAGAAAATAATCCTGTTTATTTTATACAGGATAACGGTGAAGGGTTTAGCATGAAATATTATGATAAACTATTCGGCGTATTCCAGCGTTTACACAGCGTATCAGAATTTGAAGGAACCGGGGTTGGTTTGGCATTTACGCAACGTATTATACATAAGCATGGATGACAAATATGGGCAGAGAGCAAAGTAAATGAAGAATCAATTTTTTATTTCACGGTTAGTAAATCTTAATAAAAAAAGTATAGAAAAGTTCGTAGAAATTGTACTGGTAGAAGATAATTATTTTGAAGCTGAGTTAACCATAAAAGCGCTTGAAAAAAACCATCTTGCCAATAAGCTATTACATATAGATGACGGGGAAGAAGCGCTGAATTTTATTTTTTGCAGGGGTAAATACCATAAAAGAGTCAATGTTCCGTTCCCAAAATTATTTTGCTTGATCTGAAGTTGCCGAAAGTTGATGGCTTACAAATTCTAAGAGAAATAAAATCAACTGAAGCAACCAAGGCAA
>DATCFI010000026.1:0-2661 GCA_036509585.1 Hanamia sp.
GAGAATGAAAACCCCGCTGAGACACAAAACCCGGTGTATGAGAGTAGAAAATGAATAAGTGATGTTTGGGTTTTGGGACTTATGAGAGTTCCATATAATGTTTCGGCAAAAATAATTTTGCAAATCCTGAATCGTAAAATGATGCGCTACTATGTTCATATAAAGTATAATCATGCACAAGATTCCATTTGCCAGTAACAGGGTTGAAATGAATATAATTCAATTTTTGAATTAAAAATTTTTCAGAAAAGATGGGCTTTGCATCAAAGGAATCAGTAAAAACTTTGTGAAGTTGCCCTTTAGTTTTTTCCCGTTCGGATAAAGTATCCTGCAAATGCTTTAATATTTGATGTTCATTTTTTGCTTCAAGACGATTATTATTTCATAAGCCATAAATCGTTTTCCATTTGATACTATTTTATTCAAATTAAAATTTTCATCCTGAAAGTTTAAAATGCAATGCACATGATTGGGCATTATTACATAAGCAACAACGTCAACAGATTTCTTTTTCAAAATGGAGAACCAATTATAAACCAGGTCGTAACTATTTGTTTGTTCAAATAAGTGTAACCAATCGTAGCAGGTAAATGTACAGAAGTACATGGTATAGGTGTTTGAATGTTTAAATTTTACTGCCATAATTTTTAATTTTAATCTTTTATTGTGGAGCACAAATAATTGTAAGATAACGATTGTGTTCTAAATAACTCACCTTACGCAAAGAAATCATAAACTTTGTATAGTTAAAAAATAATGCTTGTGGAAAACTTTGTTGATTTATATACCGACTATTTGATATGCTCCAGTTCTTATACGACGGCAACCGGGATGGCATCTTTGTTATCCATTAAGCATGATAAAGTCACACAACATTTATCAAAGGGTTTGTTTGACAGTAAATTTTTATGGTCATACAGTAAACCTTATATCCGGGAGTTGACACAAAGTAAAGAAATGGTGGTATTGAGTTTTGATGATTCCATTGAGGAGAAACAATATACAGACAGCAGTGAGTTGGTATGCTGGCATTACGATCATGTGTTTAAACGTTCGGTAAAAGGCGTTAATTTTTTAACAGCATTGATAGAAGTAAGCGGTATGCGGTTGCCGTGTGCAGTTGAGTTTGTAAAAAAAGATTTGTGGGTAACAGACGAAAAAACAGGCAAACAAAAACGCAAGGCCAGCAAAACAAAAAATGAATTGTTCAGGGAAATGATACGGGAATGTGCCGATAAATGCCGGTTTGATTATGTGCTGGCTGATAGCTGGTTTTCATCCGTAGAAAACATGCAGGCAATAAAGGGCGAACTGAAACTTAATTTTATATTTGCCTTAAAAAGTAACCGTAAAGTAGCTTTAAGCAAAGCAGACAAAGAAAACAGGACATTCATAAATATCGAATCGCTGCAGCCGGGACAGCAGACCGTGGAGGTCTGGCTCGAAGAGTTGGATTTTCCGCTGTTGCTCACAAAGCAAGTCTTCAAAAACGAGGATGGTACAGTCGGCGAGTTGTACCTGGCATGCAGTGATTTGAGTTTATCGTATGGCTCAATAACTACAATCTACAAAAAACGGTGGGGAGTAGAAGAATATCACAAATCCATTAAAAGCAACACAGGCTTTGCCAAATCACCTACAAAAAATATCAAGACGCAGACCAATCATTTTATCTTATCTATTGTGGCTTATGTAAAACTGGAATGGTTGAAACAAAGAACAGGTACCAATCATTTTGCCATGAAAAACAAAATTTATCTCGCTGCCCAACAAGCAGCCTATCAGGAACTTAAAAACTTAGCAATACCCAAAGCAGCATAAGGATTTTGGAAATATTATGTTGCGTAAGGTGAGTTAATGACAAGTATGCCAGCCATCACGGAAGAATTCCTTTTTGTTTGTTTACCGGTGATCGTATCTTTACTTTAAAATTCATTTAGCGCATATTTCCTGGAGATTTCGTGCAGGAATTCAAACCAGTAAAGAAACTTTTTCGACGGTTTTCTATTTTCGACGCAGTTTAATTTATCTTCACACCAACTCATTTTTATAATTTTATGGAACATTATTCAGCAACAAAATCTTTAATCGTCATCTTTTTAATTATGAGCTTCAACTCTTTTGGCCAGTCCGATACTCAGGCGCCTGACGCCCCAACAGTAGTAGCGGCGGGCGCTCAGCTACACCTGGTTTCCAATCAATTTACTTTTACCGAAGGCCCCGCGGTTGATAAAGAAGGGAATGTTTTTTTCACCGATCAGCCAAATGATAAAATTTGGGAATACAGCGTTGATGGAAAACTTTCCCTTTTTATGGATAAAACCGGGCGTTCCAATGGAATGTATTTTGACAAAAAAGGAAACTTAATTTCCTGTGCCGATCAAAAAGATGAGTTATGGTCAATAAGCAAAAATAAAAAGGTAACGGTATTGCTTACAAACTTTGAAGGGCATCGCCTGAATGGCCCCAACGATCTTTGGATAGATAACAAAGGAGGAATTTATTTTACCGATCCTTATTATCAGCGCGATTATTGGAAAAGAACGAAACCGGATATTGACGGCCAAAAAGTCTATTATTTACCGAAAGGAAAAAAGCAAGCGTTTATTGTTGACAGTACGCTGCAAAAACCAAACGGCATCGTAGGTACACCTGATGGGA
>DATCFI010000027.1:0-16262 GCA_036509585.1 Hanamia sp.
ACTCTGAAACTTTTTTGTAAATTCTATTAAACTCATTCCTGTAAACATGGCTAATAATTTTAGCTCAAATATACTAATATTATTAGCTTAAAACAAATACTATTCAATTCATCACGACCTATCTGCTTTATTCTATAAAAAGAAATAAGGGAAGGATATCCTGGCCTGGCACAAACAGCTGTAGCGGTTGCCCGGATCAGGGATTGGTGTTCCGGGGATTATATACAGCGCTTTCCGGGACGATGGTGATCAAAGCTTGTAGCCGGTGCAGCAGGCAATGAAAAACCGCAATTTTCAATTTTCATTTTTTCTTACTCCGATTTTTCACGAAGTTTACAGCTTCCATTTTTTAAATCATCGTCATGAACAAAAAACTTGCCCTTTTCCTGGTTTTCAATTTTCTTTTTCTTCTCCTTGTAAGGGCGCAGCCGGAGCGCTGGCAGCAGCATGTAAACTACAATATGAATGTGGAGGTGAACGTGAAAACGAACATCATTAGCGGCACGCAAAAACTGGAATACACCAATAACTCTCCCGATAGGCTGAACAAGGTTTATTTTCATCTTTACTGGAACGCGTTTCAGCCCGGCAGCGAAATGGATGTGAGAAGCCAGGAACTAGGTAAGATATTGATAAATGGGCGACCCGATTGGGATTCCAGGGTAACAGACCGTATTTCGAAACTCACTCCATCAGAGGAAGGATATCAAAAAATAAAATCACTAAAGATCAATGGTGTAGAGCAACCGATGATCGTTCATGGAACCATCCTGGAAGTAGATCTTACGAAAGACATTCAGCCAAAAAGTAAAGTGAATTTTGATTTGGTTTTTGAAGCGCAGGTGCCCATACAAATAAGAAGAAGCGGCCGCGACAATGCGGAAGGCGTTAGATATAGTATGAGTCAGTGGTACCCAAAATTATGTGAGTACGATTATGAAGGCTGGCATACGCCTCAATATGTAGCGCGTGAGTTTTATGGCGTTTGGGGGGATTACGATGTGACGATTAAAATAGATAAAAATTATAAGCTGGGCGGCACGGGTGTTTTAGAAAATGCGAATCAAATCGGTTGGGGATATGATAAACCCGGTACTTCATTAAAAAGTATTTCTTCCGCAGAACGCACCTGGCATTTTAGTGGTAAAAACGTACATGATTTTGTGTGGGCTGCAGATCCGGATTATGAGCACATTGTAAAAAGTGTAGATGGCGTTAAGATCAATGTGATCTATAAAAAAGTAGATTCCATGGAACAGCGCTGGCAGCGGTTGGCAGACGCCGCGGTTACCGTGTTACCTTACATGGAAAAGCGTTTTGGGAAATATGACTACCCGCAGTATTCCTTTATCCAGGGCGGTGATGGCGGCATGGAGTATCCAATGGCCACGCTTATAAAGGGCCCCGGACTTGTTTCTGCTTTTCACGAATGGATGCATAGCTGGTACCAGATGATGTTGGGCTCTAATGAAAATGAACATCCATGGATGGACGAAGGTTTTGCAAGCTATGCAGAAGGAGAGGTGACCGCGTATTACGATAAAATGATGAATATTGAAAGTGACAAAGCTTTGCCGCTTCACCACGCCGGGGCATACCGTAATTATTATTTTTTGCAACAGTCGGGCCTGGCAGAACCAATGACTACCAATTCGGATCACTACAATACCAACCTGGCCTACGAAATCAACGCGTATTCAAAAGGAGAAATGTTGCTGGAGCAACTTGGATATATTGTGAGCGATTCTGTAAGGGATCAGATTTTACTTGAGTATTATAAATTGTGGAGGTTTAAACATCCTAATCCAAATGATTTTTTTAAGGTAGCGCAGGACGTTAGCGGTATTCAATTAGGATGGTATAAAGAGTATTGGTTAAATACAACTAAGTCCATTGACTATAAAATAGACAGCTTGTGGGGAGAGGGTGATATTAGTAAGATCAGATTAAGGAGAATTGGAGAAATGGCCATGCCTATTGACCTGGAGCTTACTTTTAGAGATAGCACCAAAGAAATACATTACATACCAATGGATATGATGCTTGCGAATAAACCCGCTGAGAGCAATGAACTAAGATTCGTACATGAGGCATGGAACTGGACAAACCCGACCTACATCGTCGAGTTTAAGCATCCGCTGAATCAATTGATAAAAATGGAAATTGACCCAACGAAAAGAATGGCCGATGTGAATTTGGATAATAACGTGTTGAAGTTGAATTGGTGAGAAGCGTGAAATGGTGAATGGTGAAAGCGTGAGTGATGAATCGTTAATCGTGAATTGGGAAGACGTATTATCAACAACAGATGGTATGCTTTGGTAGTCGGTAAGCCTGCCTTTAGCTTTCAGCCTTGAGCATTCAAAATGAATTTTTCCTTAAAAAACTCTTCTTCAAAAATTTTACTAATTTCCCAAACTCTTGGGTGCAGGCCACTTTCATGAATTTCTTTGGTGAGGTCACCGCCCTTCAGGCAAATCAAGCCGGTAATTTTTTTAGGTTGATTTACTGGTCTTTTATGTAACAGTGGCCTGCTCCAATACCACAGATCTTTTACCGAAGCCACCGCCCTGGAAACTATTACATCAAATTTTTTATCTTTAATATCTTCTGCGCGCGTATGCTGCACTGTTAGGTTTTTTAATTCAATCGCGTTGGCAACTGCTTCCGCTACTTTCAGTTTTTTATTGATGCTATCTACCAAATGAAAATGAACATTTGGGAAAAAGATGGCCAGCGGAATACCAGGAAAACCGCCCCCGGCGCCAAGGTCCATAATTTGGTATCCACCAGGAAAATCAAATTGAGTAGCGATAGCAAGAGAATGTAACACGTGATGTTCGTAAAAATGCTCCATGTCTTTCCTGGAAATCACATTTATCTTTTGATTCCATTCTCCATAAAGATCTTTTAAAGCGGCAAATTGCTGCAATTGCTTCTCAGAAAAATCAGCAAAATATTTGGTGATGATTTCCATTTAAGAAATGTTGTTTTTTGTTTGTTTACTGTAGGTTAATGAAGATACGTAAATGAATTTGCCTTCATTAAATCTCTTTTGCCAAAATAGATGGCCGCTCATGACATACGTTCAAAATCATTTCTCCAAATAACGTGTTGGCCCATGCAAACCATTTTCGGGTAAAGTCTTTTGCTACTCTATTTCCACTTTTCATTTGGCTTTTTCAAAAGCGAAGAAGCGAAAATCAAATAATAAAAAAACATCCACACATCAAAAAATAGAAACCAGGGAAACAAATCTTTTTCATCTAATTTACTGGTGGTTTTGAAAATGACGATAGATTGAATAATGAGGCGGAGGCCAAAAACACCCAAGGCAATTCTCCAGTCAAAAAAAACGACTGAAAGAACAAACAGCGGATAAAATAGAAACTGCGACAAAGCATAAAGACCTAACAGAAATTGATGGATTCCTTCGTAGTACTTGCTGGTAGTATAATGGCGGTTTTTTTGCTGAAACCATTGCTTCCAGGTCTTTGGCGGTTCGGATAAGGTGAACGAATCTTTATCTACAACAATTGTTGTATTTGTTTTCGTGGTTGCTTTATTAATAAACAGATCGTCATCGCCGCCGGGTACATGATTGTGAGCCGAAAATCCTTTGTGCCGAAAAAAAACTTCTTTTTTATAACTTAAATTCCTTCCTACACCCATATAAGCGAGACCGCTTTCAGCATACGACAGATATTGCAACGCCGTATGAAAAGTTTCCCACCTTACCATCTTATTAAAAAATCCTTTCTTCTTATGCATGGGCCCATAGCCTAACACAATTTCAATTCCATCGGTAAACATTTCCTGCATTTTCTGAATCCAGAATTCTGAAGCTGGCACACAATCCGCATCTGTTAATAAAACGATTTCGTGTTTAGCAGATTTGATTCCGATGCTCAGCGGATATTTTTTCCCGGGGATGAAGCGAGCTTCCTGCTTGAGTTCTACGATTTGCAATTGCTTAAAAGATCTCTGAAACTCTTCCAAAATATATTTGCTCTCATCGAGGGAATTATCGTTTACGACAATCACTTCATGAGTGGTTGGGTATTTTTGTACCAATGCGCCGGGAAGATTTTTTACAAGGTTGGCCGCCTCATCTCTCGAACAAATAATTACAGAAACAGGATGTGTTTGAAAAGTGTTTTTTGCCTTCGGCTTCAAAAATGCGAGACGTAAAAAGAAAAACAGGTAATAGAATAATTGTATAAAAGTAATTATACAAAAGCCGAGAAAAATGATGTTTCCGGGGGAGTTCAAAAAATCAGTTAGTTCCATTTAGAATGCAAACATACTTTGCTTATAGATAGATGCAAAAAAATAATATGGCGCTCATTTATAATGCGGATGATCTGAATTACCGCACAAGCCTTAAAATTTTATCAATTGAAAGGAAAGAAAATTAGTTTTTATTTCTGATCTGCAAGATGACAGGTATTTTTATATATATTATTAAGACACTAAATAGTTACGAGGCGTTGCGATTTATTAGAGACATTGTGGCCTAGCGGTGGGATGGCCCGGGCAAACGCGCGGAGCTGTCGGGTTGTCCTTGATTTTTTGTTTCTTTTGCATCAAGGCAAGAGAAAAAGCAAAACAAAGTGAACGCAACTAAAAATGGGATTTATAATACAATTCAATACACCATTACTAAATTCGCTGCCTAAACCACCCATCCTAATAAATCATTTGCTCGTTATCTTTGCCCGCTATAAATCTATTTGATGGCCGCATTACAATTTGATCTTCAGCATGCAGACTCAGCTACCAGGGCAAGAACCGGAAAAATCACCACCGATCACGGAGAAATACTGACGCCGATTTTTATGCCAGTAGGAACGGTCGGAAGCGTGAAAGCTGTCACTCAGCAACAGTTGCATGAGAATGTTCATGCACAGATTATCCTCGGTAATACCTATCATTTGTATTTGAGGCCGGGCCTGGAAATACTTGAGGCGGCAGGCGGTTTGCATCAATTCATGAATTGGAATAAGCCGGTTCTTACGGACAGTGGGGGATACCAGGTTTTTTCATTGAGCGGTACGAGGAAGATTACAGAAGAAGGCGCAGTCTTTCAAAGCCACATTGATGGTAGCAGACATTTATTTTCTCCGGAGAAAGTAATGGATATACAAAGAATTATTGGTGGCGACATTATCATGGCTTTTGATGAATGTCCACCGGGGGCAAGCGAGCATGCCTATGCTAAAAAATCGTTGGAGCTGACCAATCGCTGGCTCGACAGGTGCTTTGATCAATTTAATAAAACAAGTAACAAATATGGTTACTCGCAAAATCTGTTTCCTATTGTCCAGGGTGGTGTACATCATGATCTACGGAAATTTTCATGCGAATACGTTTCTTCCAAAGAGGCCACGGGTAATGCTATTGGGGGACTTAGCGTGGGTGAGCCAACAGAGAAAATGTATGAGATCTGCGAACTGTGTTGCGAAAATCTTCCCAAAGATAAACCGCGATATTTAATGGGCGTAGGCACACCGTGGAATATCCTGGAATGTATTTCGCTTGGTGTGGATATGTTTGATTGCGTGATGCCTACCCGCAACGGAAGGAATGCGATGTTATTCACCAGTAAGGGAATTATAAACATAGATAATAAGAAATGGGAAAAAGATTTTTCACCTGTGGATGATGGAATCGATTGTGAAGTGAGTAATTTTTATAGCAAAGCTTACTTGCGTCATTTGATAAAAGCGAAAGAAATATTGGGGTTGCAAATTGCGAGCATTCATAATCTGGCGTTTTATTTGCATATTGTTACCGAAGCCCGTAAGCATATTATTGAAGGTGATTTTTTATCATGGAAAAATGAGATGACTCTGAGATGGCAGGAGAGGTTGTGAGTGGTGAACGTTCAAGCGGGAATGATGAATAGTCATAGGCGACTCTTATATAGTGAGTCGTGACTTGTTTATGAGTTTGGTTTACTTTCTTTTTGTTAACAAATTTTAACTTCATGCATACCTTCTCTAAATTCTGAAATAGATATTTTTGCCATCTTTGAGTTGATAGCTTGTATCGTGTGGAAATGGATATTTTTTAAGTACTCTAAAATCTTTTTATGATCAGACGAATGATGTTTATTTTTATTATAGTTCTTACAACTAATTTTTTGTTGGCCCAGGGAAGTGGCTTTGAAATAAAGGGGACGGAAGGAAATATTTATTTAGAGCATACCGTTGCGCCTAAAGAAAGCTTTTTCAGTATTTCACGAATGTATAATGTAAGCGCAAAAGAGCTTGCTTCTTTCAATCACACTTCGTTGGAGACTCCCTTAAAGATCGGTGAAGTTTTAAAAGTTCCCATGACTAAAACAAATTTTATCCAATCAGGCGCAAATATAAATAGCGCGAATACCGTTCCTGTGTATCATACTATGGAATCCGGCGAAACGCTCTATCGCCTCGGTGTCAATTATAATAAAGTTCATGTTACTTCTTTAAAGGAATGGAATCATCTACAATCGGATGATGTAAGTGCCGGAACCCGCATGATTGTTGGATTTTTGAAAACGGATAATGCGAGTGCTTTATTAGCAACCAATGATGCAGCAACAAAGGAAAGCAATTCAGCCGCGATTGCTGCCGCCATCCCAGCTGCTGGCGCGGCTGCGCGGGAAGTAGCAACAGATGCTTCAGCAGGTAAACCTGCTGCTTCGGAAATGGCGACGGCAAATGCAAGCAGTAAAGTTGAGCCTGCGTTTAACGGTGGTTATTTTAAAAACTTATACAACCAGCAAACTGCTAATAAATCTCTTGTTGATAAAAATGGCCAAGCGGGTGTTTTCAAATCTACCAGTGGCTGGCAGGATGGGAAATATTATTGTTTCAATAACGATGCTGCCGCAGGTACTGTGTTAAAGATTACCAATCCCGCTACCGGCAAAAGCGTTTATGCAAAGGTGTTAGATGTAATACCCGACATAAAGCAAAATGAAGGCTTATCTGTTATTCTCAGCAATGCGGCTGCCGGGCAAATCGGAGCGGGCGAAAATAATTTTTCATGCGTGCTGAGTGTTTTAAAATAACCAGTTTCAGAGTCGCTTATACCCGGCTCACCTACTGTTCCTGATTGCGAAGCGCGTAAAATAAACTTCAAATTTTTATAAAACTTCATGTGCTGCGCCTGTCCCCCAAAAGGGAGCAATCTGTTTAATCAGAAATAGAAGTTTTTTGTTAGTAAAATGAATCCACTTCTAAACGGGCAGATTGCTTCCCGAAATAAAGTCGGGACAGGTTGTCTTCATCTCCATTTACATTAAGTACAACAAAGATATACTGGTTGCTACGCACGATGATAGCTTTGCAATGACGAAAGGGAAAATAAGAATCGTCAATAAATGTTGCTTTACTGTTATGCGCCGTTATTAAAACTTCAGCGCAATCGTTGCTCCATAAGTCTTTGGATCGCCTAAATGCACTGCGCCAAAATCATACGCATATGAAATATAATTTTGATCCGCCATATTCCTTCCCCACAGGCTGATAGAAATATTTTTAAGATTTACCCCAAAGCGTGTATTAATGAGGCTGTAAGCGCTTTGATCTATGGAATTTGCAAGATCAAAATATTGCTTGCCCAGATATCTCCATTCGCCTCTTACAAATAATTGTACGTTCTTTTTTGACCCGACCGATATGCTGTATTGTGCGGCCAGCATGGAAGTGACATCCGGTGTGAAAATCTGCCGGTTTCCTTCCAGGTTCACTTCTCCATTATCTCCTGACACTTTTAGTTTATTGTACACAGCATGTGTGTATCCAAAATTATAATCTATTTCCAATCCTTTTACGGGCAAAGCATTTACTTCCAGTTCTGCGCCCTTGCTGGTTAGCTGCCCGGTATTTTTGGTGATAGTAACCGCATCAGGCAATACAAGCGTAGGCACCTGCACATCAGAAACTATTGTGTAAAACAAAGAGGCATTCAGAATTAATTTGTTATTGAGAAGTGTATTCTTGATCCCTGCTTCAAAATTGTTGCTATGCTCTGGTTTGAACTCGTAAAGCGGCGGTTCAGAAGAGGGGTCTGATGAAAGCGGCGTTAATCCGCCCGCCCTGAATCCGGTACTATAGGTAATGAACGCGATATCTTCTTTCGAATAATGATACGTCAATCCAACCTTTGGAGAAAACGCGCTGAAATTAGCCGTAGAAGAAGTATCGCTTTGGAAATCATATATCGGAGCTGGATTTTTTTGAATTTGTCCTAATACCTCCTGGTACTTGTGTTCATAATCGTAACGTAAGCCAACAGTGAGATCAATTTTCTTTGAAGCCCTGTACGTTTCCTGTCCGTAAATAGCAACGCCTGTTGACTTTGCTGTTGTAGTGTTTATGGAGGAAGAATTAGCATCCCCTCCAAAAAGAGCGGCATCTTCTCCATACACAGTTGCCTGTTTATTAGGGCTGTTTTGATGAAAGAAATAAGCTCCTGTCGTCCAGTTGAACCGACGGCTGGAAGAAGCCGGAGAAGTAAATTTAAATTCCTGCGTAAACACATTTACATTATTCCATTTTTTGCCATAATTATTAAATATTGAAACTGCATCTGCAGGGGAAAAGTCACCATCTATCGGAGTTTTGTAGTAGCGATAATCTGACTGATAAGCTGATTGAGAACTGAAGTTAAATGTTCGTCCACTGTACTTAATGGATAAAGAAGTATTAAAAATATTATCTACCATTTCGGTGATTGCATTCTGATTCAACTTAAAAGGATTTTTAAATGCGTCGTCCTTGCCGAATACCAGTGGAAACGTGCCGTGATTGCGGTTGGCAATATTTTTTGCGTTTAAAGAAATATCCCATTTTGGATTGATAAGATATTTCAGATAATAATTTCCGAGGATACTATGCTGCTTGTCATAATTGCTGTTATTAAATTCGTTGGTATAAAATCCATCTCTTCCATCGTACATTGCCGCAGCCCCGAAATACAATTTATCTTTTATCAATGGAGCTTTTATACCTGCTGTATATCGCTCCTGTCCATGGTTACCGAAAGTGATATCTGCAAAGCCGCTTATACTATTGCCTGGTTGTTTGGTAATAACATTTATGACTCCGCCCATTGCGTTTCTGCCATAAAGAGTTCCCTGTGGTCCTCTTAAAATTTCAATTCTATCCACATCATATAACTGCGAAATATAAGTGTCTAATCCAAATTGGTTAACTCCATCTACGTAGGTAGATACCGCAGGGTCATAAGATGTAGTTACTATTCCCCGGATAGAAGTAACGCTTCTCTTATCTCCGGGATCACCGGAATATAAGTTGGGAGAAATAGCCGTGAGGTAGTTCAAGTTTTTAATGTTGTAATCTACCACGTCTTTAGAAGAAAGTGTAGTAATGCTTTGGGGTAATTGTTGTGCGAGTTCTTCTCTTTTTTGAGCAGTAACCGTTAGCTCACTTAGTTGCTGATAGCTTGAATTCAAGACAATAGAAATTTCAGTTTCATCATTACCAACAACCACTCTTTGGTTTATTTCGGCGTATCCAATCCCGGTGACATTTAAAGTGTAATTTCCAGCAGGAATATTTTTTATTGCAAATACCCCATCCTTATTGGTAACCGCACCGTATTGACTATTTAATAAACGAACAGAAATGCTTTGGAGAGGATTAGAATTTTCGTCGGTGATCTTGCCTTTCAGAACAAATTCGGATTGTGCAATAGATGCAAGGGAAATAAATAACAATGAACAGAATAGTAAAAGATTTTTCATAATAAGGACGGGTCTTTGTAATTGGTTTTTGGATGTTAGATAAAAATGGGTGCTATTTTTTTAATCGCTTGATTGGGTGCAAAAATAATCATACCACCTCAAATAATCGCAATGAAAGCGTAAAGTTTTGACAGAATCCGTTGATTGATTTTTTCTATTATTTGTTTGTTCACTGTAAATTATATATTTACAGTGCTCTTATTCCTCAAACATATTTTAATGATCAAAAAAATAGTTCGTTTTTTCGTGCCTGTTTTATGTATTGTCTTTTCCAGTGATGTTATCTACGCACAGGATTCTTTAAACAGCTATCATTCTGTTCCCGAAAAAAATGTGGCTCCTCAAAATCCCAACCCCCGTTATCTAAAACCTGTTACTCTTATTGTGCCGGGCGCTCTGTTATTGTATGGCGGTCTGAAACCTGTTATAAACGCTATTCCCAAAATTGACAGCACGATCTATACCCGCGTCAAGCAGAATTACCCGGACTTTCATACAAATGCAGCTGATTATTTAACGTGGGTTCCTTCCGCATCGGTTTATGTTTTAGATGCCTTTCATGTAAAGACAGCGCATAGTTTTAAACAGCACCTTATCCTCGATGCAGGTTCTCTTCTTATAGCCGGTGGTATTGGCTATGGCATGAGGCTCATTACTAAGAACAACAAAGTTTATAATTCTTTTGGGACCGACTTTCCATCAGGACATACGACCAATGCTTTTCGTGGCGCTGAAATTTTGCATCAGGAGCTTAAGGCCACCAAGCCATGGCTCAGTTACAGCGGTTATTTGGTAGCAACAGGTGTTGGTTTAATGAGGATATATGATAAGGACCATGTATTGTCTGAAGTGCTCGCTGGCGCAGGACTTGGTATTATTTCCACTAAACTTACCTATTGGGTTTTTGACAAAGTAGAGAATAAAAGAAATACAAATCAAAACCAACTTTAAACTGCGATCAGGAAGTTTGAGGAGTTTAGGCAAAGAGTTTAGTTGAAATTTTATTAAAGTAACTTTATCGCGTTACAATATTTTTAATAATAAATAATATTTTTCATGTGTAAGAAAATAGTCTCGATTGTTATATTGAGTTGCCTTTTATTAGCATGCTCTTCTTCTAAAAAAACTTCTACAAGTGATAAGCTCAATACCTTGACGGTGAAAGAAAAAGGCGACGGTTGGGTATTGCTATTTGATGGAACGACTACCAACGGATGGCATACTTACAACAAAAATGTTGTGACCAAAAACTGGAAAGTAGTGGATGGCGCGCTGGTAATGGATTCTTCAGTAAAAGATGACGCCGACCATGGCGATCTTGTTACCGATAAAGCCTATAAAAATTATGATCTTAAAGTAGACTGGAAAATTTCTCCGGCAGGCAATAGCGGGATTATATTTGACGTAAAGGAATCTCCGAAATTTCAGGATACTTACAACACTGGCGCGGAAATGCAGGTACTCGATAATATAAACGCCGAAGACAATAAAAAAGGCAATCATCTTGCGGGACTTTTATACGATATGAGTGGCACGGCGGAGTTGTCAAAACCAAAAACAGTTGGGGAATGGAACCATTCAGAAATTATACAAAAGGACGGTCATCTTACTTTCTATTTTAATGGTTTAAAGACACTGGACGTACAGCAAGGTAGCGATCAATGGAAGCAAATGATTGACAACAGCAAATTTAAAACATGGGCCGCTTTTATGACATCGCCAGAGGGCAAAATCGCGCTCCAGGATCATGGACACGAAGTTGCATTTCGGAATGTAATGATTAAGGAATTGTAATTAGAAATTATGAATCTCTCTTTGCGTGTGTTTAGAGATTAAATAAAAATCCGCATTATTTGTTTGTCTGCTGATAATGTGGATTGCTATAATTTTTTTTACAGGTTAGATTCTGTGTTTCCTAGTTGTATTTTTTTCGTTGTTCCTCTTTTTCAAAGTTTTTTTCGGCCAGGATATTATTTAAAATGTGCTGGTATTTCTTCTTTTTGGAATAACTTTTATAAAGCCTGAGAAAACCTGCTAAGGAAAGCAGCGTGCCATATACGGCATACAATCCATTTAGCTCGTCTCCAAATGAAAAGAAAATTAAGATGATACCGGCTGCAAGAATTAACCATCCAAGTATTATTTCCGTTTCAAAATTATCAAGCATTTCTTTCGACTTGCTTTCCAGGCTTTCCAGTAACATAAAAGCATACTGCTCATTCACGCCTTTTTTTACCAAGCCATCATAAATGTCGCGGTTAGAAACCGCTCTTTGTTTTTCATTTAACGAATAATCCCAAAGACTTTTTGTGAACTCATAAGCCGTTATTTTTTCAAAAGTGGTTTGATTATTTAAATTGGATAATTCTTTGTCTAATTCGGCCTGCTCGAGAATGCTTTTATCGATATTTCTTCTTTCAAATTGAAGGTTAAGTAAATGAAACGATTCAATGGTGAGATGTAGCGATTCGTTCTTTGCAAATTCAATTAATTCCTGGTCGCCCATACGGGCATATTGTTCCTGTACAATATTTAGTTCAATCATCTGGGTAGCACATTATTTACGAAACAAAAATAGCTTCTAAATTTCAAATGAAAAATCATCTGTTGTAAAATTGCGGCCGATTTGGTTGGTGGGGACGCCAACCACTGGCGGCGGCGGACGCTTCTGGTATTTATTTTGCTACTTCCATTTTCACTTTTTTATTTTTGATCTTATGGTCTTTTATCAGGTGGAGCAGGTGGTTCATTTTTACTTTTCGGATACCTACAAAAGAGAAAAAATCTTTTACTTCTATCAGACCAATATCTTCTTTTTTTAACTCGCCTTTTTGGGTTAAAAAGCCGACAATGTCTACTTTATTTACTTTGTCTTTTTTGCCTGCGGCAATGAAAAGCGTCGCCCACTTTGGTTTTTCGGGTAAAATAATTTCTTCGGGAAGTTCAATTTTTTCAACATCTTCATTAATGTACACGGGCAAATGTTCTTCTTCACTCAATATAAGAATTGCGGTGCCGCTGGCTTCCATCCTTGCCGTGCGGCCGTTGCGATGTATAAAGGCATCTTCGGTGTGTGGCAAGTGATAATGAACGATGTAGCGGATATTGGCGATATCAAGTCCACGCGAAGCAAGATCCGTTGTCACCAATGCGTTAGTTGTACCGTTTCTAAATTTTGACAACGCGCTATCCCGCTGCTGCTGCTCCATTCCGCCATGATAAAATTCATTGTAAATGCCTTTTTCATAAAGCAATGCGCTCGTGCGTTCGACAGCTTCGCGGTGATTACAGAATACAATGGTTGAACGATTACCCAAGTAGCACATGAGTTGGAAAAGTGTTTCGGATTTATCTTTATCGGGAGAAAATACGGTCTTTATCGCCAATCCTTCAGTTTCCTCTCCGGGCTTTAAAAAATTAATTCTTTCCGGGTCTTTCAAGCTGATGAATGATGGTATCTCTGACGCATCAGTAGCGGAGGTAAGAATCTTTTTCTCAACATTTTTAAGTGATTCAACTATGAATTTCATTTCTTCGAGAAAGCCTAATTCCAATGATTTATCGAATTCATCCAATACCAATGTTTTGATTGAATCCACTGTAATATTTCCCCGGCGGATGTGGTCGCCAATTCTTCCGGGAGTTCCTACGATCAGCGCCGGTGGCTGCACCAGGGTATTTTCCTCGATCTCTCTTTTATGCCCTCCATAGGTAGCGGTAATTTTATTGCCCGTACCCATTCTTTTAAAAACGCCTTCTATCTGCATGGCGAGTTCGCGCGAAGGTACCACGATGAGCGCCTGTGTATTTTTATTTTCTTCTTCTACATTTTCCAGTATGGGTAACAGGAATGCTAACGTTTTTCCGGACCCTGTTGCGGAAAGCAACACCATATCGTCCTTTTTCTTAGTAGCTGCAAGAGCGGCTACCTGCATTTCGTTGAGCGCGTCAATTTTCAAATTGACCAATATATCTTCTAAAGAATATTTTTTCTTTTTCATGGATGCAAAAGTAACGAATGCGGGGTGGGAAGAGAGTTTTCGTTTTGTGAGCAAATGCCTCCCGAAATGGGACAGTAAACCAACAAATAACTAGTGTTTTTATTTTAAACTGAAAGTTGTCACTTTGCCTTTATCTGTTTTAACGCTTCCGGCACTTCTTCTACGGGCCGCTGGCAGGTTTTATTTTCACACACGTAGATCATCGTTTTCCCTTTCATTAATTTATTTTCCAGGAGAGGAAGATTACCTTCATTATCGCCACCCAGATACACCGTATTGGGCAAATATTTTTTTTGCAATTCAGAGAGTTTTTGCTGCCAGTCATTTCCCACAATGGCCAATTCATAAAGTGGCCGGATTTGTAATGCCATTACCTGCGCCCAGTTACTGTAATAGCCCGGATTTTTTTTAATGTCATCGGATACATTTTTTACCATTTGGACAGACTGATCTTCATATTTATTATTTTCAAAATAAAGGCTCAATAGTAAAAGGTTTTTCGCCATCTCACTATTTGAGGACGGAATTACATTATCCGAAACCTCCATCTTGCGCGCTATCAAATCACTGTATTGATCATCGGTATAAAAAAACATTTCTGAAGTTTTATCAAAAAAATGATCTTCTACATAACGGCTAAGGTTGTGCGCTTTTTGCAGATATGATTCATCAAAACTTACCTGGTAATAATTGATCAACGCATTTATTAGAAATGCGTAGTCATCCAGGAAAGCGGGAATGGTAGCCGCCCCGTTTTTGTAGTTCCGGTAAATGCCACCATTTTTTGCTTCAATATTTTTCAAAAGAAAATCAATATTTTTTTTCGCAAGCGAAAGAAAACTTGTATCGCCAAAAGTCCGGTACGCATCTATCAAACCTTTTGCCATCAGTGCATTCCATGAGGTTAGTATTTTATCATCCGTGCCGGGGCGAACACGTTCTTTCCTCTTTTCAAACACGAGTTTTTTTAATGAATCTATTTTCTGAAGCAGTTCGTCTTGAGTTAAGTTGTATTTTTTTTCCAAAACTTTTTGGCCCATATTGATGTCTGGAATGTTCTCTCTGGCTTCCCAATTTCCAATATCTGTTATACCAAAATATTCATCAAATAAATCCGCGTTGTTTCCTAAAATATTTCTAATCTCATCTTTCGTCCATACATAAAATTTCCCCTCCTTTCCTTCGCTGTCTGCATCAAGCGAAGAATAAAATCCTCCTTTGGAAGAAGTGAGTTCCCGTTTTACAAACCCAACGGTTTCATAAACAATTCTCTTATACAATGGATTTTCTGTAACCTGAAAAGCATGACTGTAAAGGCTTACAAGCTGGGCATTGTCGTAAAGCATTTTTTCAAAATGAGGCGCATGCCACAAAGAATCTGTAGCATAGCGCGAGAATCCACCACCAACCTGGTCATAAATTCCTCCGTTGGCCATATTGTCTAAAGTGGTTTCTACTGCTTTCAACGCGTCTTTGTTGCCACTTAGATTGTTGTATTGTAAAAGATACTCCCAGGTAGCAGGCATCGGAAATTTCATAGCACCTTTGGTGCCGCCTTTTACCATATCTATATTTTTGCTGAAGCCGTCAAACATTTCATTCAGTGTATTTATATTGAATGAGAGATTGCTTTTGTTGAGTGGTACATTTTCTATATCCCGAATTCCCATAGCAAGATGATCTGCCTGTTCCTGCATCTTTGCCCTATCTGTTTTGTATAGGTTTGAAAAATATTCCAGCAATTGCATCCAGTTGGCTTTCGGAAAATACGTGCCTGCGAAAAAAGGCTTTCCATCCGGCATTGCCAGCGCATTCAACGGCCAGCCCCCACTTCCATTGATGAGATATGCGGCATTCATATATACCTGGTCGACATCAGGACGTTCTTCACGATCTACTTTTATGCAAACAAAATTTTTATTCATAATGTTAGCCACAGCAGTATCCTCATAGCTTTCATGTTCCATCACATGGCACCAATGGCACGCGGCATATCCTACACTTATCAGCAACATTTTATTTTCTTTTTTCGCTTTGTCAAGCGCTTCATTTCCCCACGGATACCAGTCAACCGGGTTATGTGCATGCTGTAAAAGATAGGGGCTTGTTTCGTGTATTAGTGCATTGGTGTACATAAATTTTTTGTTTTGTTTTGTGGATGTATTCTGCGCGCAGGAGGTGAGACTAAAAAGAAGCGCTACAAAATAGAAGATATGTAATTTCCTATGGAACATTTATCGGGAATAATATTCAGCATATTATCACGTAAAGGTACTTGAATTATGGCGAAGGATTTGAAATGCATCCGTAGACAGACGGCATGCCTCCAGTCTACATTCATCAAATACATTTTAAATAATAATATAGAATAAATCGTTTAAGTCGTGAATACCTTTTGATAAATGGGGTCACTCTTAACCATTCTTTCTAGAAGGTTGTGAAATATAGTTTTATCAAATCCCCGTCTGTTAAAGCGATAAAAGAATTCATTCAGATACGCC
>DATCFI010000028.1:0-11830 GCA_036509585.1 Hanamia sp.
TTCTTGCCCGCCAGGTAGGTGTTCCCCGTATCGTAGTATTTATGAACAAAGTTGATTTGGTTGACGATCCTGAGTTGTTAGAATTAGTGGAAATGGAAATTCGTGAATTGTTAACTTCTTACGGTTTTGATGGTGATAACACACCGATTATACAAGGTTCAGCTACAGGCGCTTTAGCCGGGGATGCTAAGTGGGTGAAGGCGATTGACGATTTAATGGATGCTGTTGATACTTACATTCCATTACCTCCTCGTCCCGTTGACCAACCATTCCTTATGTCTGTGGAAGATGTATTCTCAATCACTGGCCGTGGCACAGTTGCTACAGGTCGTATAGAAAGAGGACGTATCAAAGTTGGCGAAGGAATTGAAATAGTTGGTTTGATGGAAAAACCGTTGACATCAACTGTTACAGGTGTTGAAATGTTCAAGAAATTACTTGATCAGGGAGAAGCTGGTGATAATGCTGGATTATTACTTCGCGGAATTGAAAAAACTCAGATCCGTCGTGGAATGGTACTTTGCAAACCAGGTACTATTACTCCGCATACAGAATTCAAAGGCGAAGTTTATGTATTGAGCAAAGAAGAAGGTGGACGTCATACTCCATTCTTTAATAAGTACCGTCCTCAGTTTTATTTCCGTACTACTGACGTAACCGGTGAAGTAACTTTGCCAGAAGGAACTGAAATGGTAATGCCGGGAGATAATACTTCGCTTTCTGTAAAACTCATTCAACCAATTGCAATGGAGAAAGGATTGAAATTTGCAATTCGTGAAGGTGGTCGTACAGTGGGAGCTGGACAGGTTACTGAAATTATAAAATAAGATGTCATATCTTTGAAACTAAATTAGCTAATTAGCAAATTTGCTAATTAGCTAATTTAGTTTACGGGCATAGTTCAATGGTAGAATAGAGGTCTCCAAAACCTTTGATCAGGGTTCGAATCCTTGTGCCCGTGCTGTGTAATTTGAGACTATAGTTAATCGATTCGATTAGAATCCTTGATTTTAAGAATATTATTTTCAAATTTTAGAATTTTAAAAATTTCAAATTGTTTTTATGAATAAAATTGCATTATACGTTAGGGATTCTTATAAAGAAATGGTGCAGAAGGTAACCTGGCCTACCTGGGAGGAATTGCAACAATCGACGATGATTGTTTTAGCCGCCACTATCATCATTACTGCGATAGTGGCGTTAATGGATTTCGTCTCTAATGGAGTTTTAAAATTTATTTATTCTTTATTTAAGTAAATCATGACAGAAAATATTGAAGAAGTTCCCGAAAGTGTTGCTGAAAATACGCCATCCGTTCCGGAAAAAGATACAAAATGGTATGTGCTCAGGGTTGTGAGTGGAAAGGAAAGAAAAGTTAAAGAATATCTTGATAAAGACATCGTTCGCGAACGATGGGATAAGGATATCTTACAGATCTTTCTTCCCGTTGAAAAGGTATATAAAGTTGTAAACGGTAAAAAGGTAATGAGAGAACGCAATTTCTATCCGGGTTATGTAATGATGGAAGTGCTGGATGGGAGGCTTACCGGGGAAATGGTGCAGCATCTCAGCAATACGACTAACGTGATGCACTTTTTAACCGATGGAAAGGGTTCTAAAGGTGAAATTATTAGTTTAAGAAGATCTGAGGTAAATAAGATGTTAGGTAAAGTAGATGAAATGGCCGATGCTGGTGGAATGAAGATGAGTGAGCCGTTTATCGTGGGAGAAACCATAAAAATTATTGACGGGCCGTTTAACGACTTTAACGGTGTTATTGAAGAAGTAACCGACGAAAAGAAGAAATTAAAAGTACAGGTGAAAATCTTTGGACGCGCAACACCTGTTGAATTAAGTTATATGCAGGTGGAAAAATTATCCTAAAAGCAAGGAGGTATATAATCATTTCATCCCAATCTAAAATCTTGTTCTAATGTAATGTGGAAGCATGGCTCGCCAGGTGGGCCAATCGTGTGTCATGTCTTGTCCCCATATATCAAGTTCATAATTAATTCCTTTATTGTAAAGTACCCCGGCAAAATTTCTTGATGCCTGCGGATCTTCATAACTGCCACTTCCTGATAAAATATGAATGTGATGACTTTTTCTGATGTTTTCGAGATACCAGTTGTCTGTTAAGTCAGGCATGTAATTCATTGGAGAATTAAAATAAACCTGGTCATCATTAAATCCTTTGGTGTATTCATGTAAGTCGTAAACTCCACTCATGGCGATAACTCCACTAATTATGTCTGGCCTTTTTAAAAATAAATTCATGCTATGTAGCGCACCAAAACTGGCACCGCAGGTGATTATTGGCGTTTCCCGCGACGTGCTGTTTTTTATAAATGGAATTACTTCAGTAAAACATAATTATTAAATTCGTTATGACGTATAGCTTTGTGTTCGCCCCACATGTTGGGGTGCATCCAGCTTTCATTGTTCATACTATCAATAGAAAAGACTTTTATTTTCCCGGAATCTATAGAGGGAGCAAGGGAATCAATTAGTTGAAACCGCTCATACTCCAAATAATCTGCTGCCGCGGTTGGTATCAATAAAAGTGCAAATCCATAATCGCCATATGCGGCAACAGGCATATCCTTATTTAAGGAAGAGCTATACCATGAAGTGAGTTCCCGTTTCATAAGTTGATTTTTTTGAAATTATGAATTTCTTTTTAAATCCACCTCAATTATTTGAACCAGATTGATTGAAAAAAATAGAAATTGTAGTTATTTTTAGTTTTACTGCACCGGGAGACAGCTTTGATAAAAGAGCTAGCAACATTTTTTAGGTCTCGTCAATTTATTTATCTTGGGAGCTTATTTAAAACAAATTTTATGGACAAACCAAAATCTTATTGTGAAGCGATAACTACAATGGATAAGTCGAGTGTGCATCGCATTTATCACGACCAGTTTTATGGTTTCCCAATAAACGATGATAATGACCTTTTCGAAAGGTTGGTGCTTGAAATAAATCAGGCGGGGCTTAGCTGGACCACTATATTGAATAAACAGCACAATTTTAAAAAGTCTTATAAAAACTTTGAAATAAAAAAGGTGGCGTCATTTGGCGATAAGGACTTTGAAAGATTAATGAATGATGCAGGAGTTATTCGTAATCGCCTTAAAATAAATGCGGCTATAGAAAATGCTAAAACTATTTTGAAATTACAAAAGGAATTCGGATCATTTAAAAAATGGCTCGACTATCATCATCCAAAATCAAAAGAAGAATGGGTGAAGATTTTTAAAAATACATTCAAATTTACCGGTGGCGAAATAGTGAATGAATTCTTAATGAGTACAGGGTATCTTCCGGGAGCACATATTAGCAGTTGTCCTGTTTATAAGAAGGTATTGAAATCTAAGCCGGCTTTTTTATCTTAAAAAATGTCTATCGTACCAAAAGACGAAATGGTAAACGAATAAAAAAGCAGGATTTTGATTTAATTCGGGTGGGTTGAATAAATATAAAAGCAGCCCGTTGGCTGCTTTTATAAAAAATATATATTGGTTATTATTATGGTTCTGCAACAATCTGTCCATGCATAGTACCAAAGTGTCCAGGGAACGTACAGATAAAATCATATACGCCCGGGTCAGGAAGTGTAAAGGTAATTTTATCGCTTTCACCTGGCCCTAACATTTTGGTATGAAATAGATCATCATCTTTCATTGACGCTGGAATATGATCTGGTGCTGGTGCTGCCACGGCTGCTGTTCCAAAAGCCTGCGCATCAGTTCCCGGTTTTAAAATTGATACATTGTGAGACATAGCTGCTGCTGGCAATTTACCTGCGTTTTTAAAGTCTAAAGTTACTTTTTGGCCTGCTTTTACTTTGAATAGTGTTTTATCATAAGTCATATTGTCCCGACCCTCAAGTTTGATATTATCGGTTACGGCAACAGAATCTATACCTGGAATATCAGCTCCAGGAGCTTCAGATGCTGCAGGTGCTGGTGCAGTTGTGGTAGTAGTGTCTACAGGTGCAGTACTTTCATTGGATTGACTTCCGCCACCGCAAGACGCAAGAAAAATCATTGCCGCCGCTGCGGGTGCAAAAAATAGCTTTTTCATTTGTAATGTTTTAAATTTTTAAATTGAATGCAAAACTAAGGCTTCGATCTGTGTTAGAAAAATTATGGTGTCTTTAATTTTCAAAACTAATGTTCAGACCTGTAATTTATTCCCGAAATAGAAAATGGGCCCTTCCAGGAAACGAGTGAATTTGATTATAATGAAATGATAAGATTTAATAAACTTATTACCAAATTCAAAAAAATGTTTACTTTTGCAATCCTTTAAATTTCGGTAAGTGGAAAATGTTGTGAAAAACGCCTGATTTAAAGGCTCTCTCATTTTAAAATATTTTAACTAAAATATGCCTTCAACTAAAGTAGCTCCAGCACAAAGAATCAGTTTTGGAAAAATTGAACATTTGGCGGAAACTCCAGACCTATTAGGAATACAAATCCAGTCTTTTAAAGACTTTTTTCAGTTAGAGACAACACCCGATAAACGAAATATCGAAGGGCTGTTCCGTGTATTTAAGGAAAGTTTTCCTATTAATGATACACGGAATATTTTCATGCTGGAATTCCTGGATTATTTTGTAGATCCTCCGCGTTATACTATTGAGGAATGTATCGAAAGAGGTCTGACTTACGCCGTTCCCCTAAAAGCCAAATTGCGTCTAAGTTGTAACGATGAAGAACACGTGGATTTTCAGACTATCGTTCAGGATGTTTTTCTTGGAAATATCCCTTACATGACTCCACGCGGTACTTTTGTAATTAATGGTGCTGAACGTGTGGTGGTTTCTCAATTACATCGTTCTCCGGGTGTATTCTTTGGTCAGAGCACGCATCCCAATGGAACTAAAATCTATTCGGCCAGGGTAATTCCTTTTAAAGGCGCTTGGATGGAATTTGCTACAGACATTAATAATGTAATGTATGCTTATATCGATCGTAAGAAAAAATTCCCGGTTACTACATTGCTTCGTTCGATTGGTTATGAAACAGATAAAGATATCCTGGAACTTTTTGGGATGGCTGTCGAGGTTAAGGCTGATAAGAAGACGTTGCACGATAATATAGGAAAGCGTTTAGCAGCAAGAGTGTTACGGACATGGGTAGAAGATTTTGTGGATGAAGATACCGGAGAAGTAGTAAGTCTTGAAAGGAATGAAATAGTCTTGGAGAGAGATACCATTCTGGATGAAGATAAAATTGAGCTGATCATTGAACTTGATGTAAAAAGCGTATTTATTCAGCGCGAAGAAGTCAGCGGTGATTATGCCATTATATACAACACGTTAAATAAAGATACTTCTAATAGCGAGATAGAAGCTGTACAGCACATTTATCGCCAGTTAAGAGGTGCCGATGCGCCGGATGATGAGACTGCAAGAGGAATTATTGATAAATTGTTTTTTAGTGATAAACGTTACGATCTGGGCGAAGTAGGACGTTATAAAATCAATAAGAAACTGGGATTGGAATATCCAATTACTAAAAAGGTATTGACAAAAGAAGATATTATTTCTATTATCAAATATCTTGTTCTTTTAACGAATGGCAAAAGTGAGATTGACGATATTGATCATTTAAGCAATCGTCGCGTTCGTACGGTGGGTGAGCAACTATATGCTCAGTTTGGAGTAGGCCTTGCACGTATGGCCCGTACCATTCGCGAAAGAATGAATGTAAGAGATAATGAAGTTTTTACACCAGTGGATTTGATTAATGCAAGGACTTTATCTTCTGTTATTAATTCGTTTTTCGGAACATCTCAATTATCACAATTCTTAGATCAGACAAATCCATTAAGCGAAATAACACATAAGCGTCGTATTTCAGCACTCGGGCCCGGAGGTTTAAGCAGGGAGCGTGCTGGATTTGAAGTACGTGACGTTCACTATTCACATTATGGCCGTCTTTGTACTATTGAAACACCTGAAGGACCAAACATTGGATTGATATCCACACTTTGCGTCCATGCGAAGATAAACGAAATGGGGTTCATTGAGACACCTTATCGAAAAGTGCATAAAGGCCATGTGGATATGAAGAAGGTATATTTCTTAAGTGCCGAAGAAGAAGACTCCGCAAAAATTGCCCAGGCAAATGCGCCGTTAGATGAAAATTCAAACTTTGTGCTCGATAAAGTCAAATCCCGCGAAACAGGGGATTTCCCTATTCTGGATAAAGACGAAGTAGAATACATGGATGTGGCTCCTAACCAGATTGTGGGTTTGAGCGCTTCTTTAATTCCGTTCCTTGAACACGATGATGCCAACCGTGCATTGATGGGTTCAAACATGCAACGCCAGGCAGTTCCGTTGATTTTGCCACAGGCACCAATTGTGGGTACTGGTTTGGAGGGAAAAGCCGCGCGTGATGCGAGAATTCAAATCCATGCTGATGGAGACGGAGTTGTCGAATATGTAGATGCTAATGAAATTCATGTACGCTACAATAGAAATCATGCTCAGAAAATAGTAAGTTTTGAAAATGATTTAATTGTTTATAGACTAACCAAGTTTATAAAAACTAACCAAAGTACTTGTATCAACCTGCGTCCTGCTGTTAAAAAAGGCCAGACTGTGAAATCAGGAGATTTCCTTACCGAGGGTTATGCTACCAAAGATGGCGAACTGGCTTTGGGCCGTAATCTGAAAGTAGCTTTCATGCCTTGGAAAGGTTACAACTTTGAGGATGCTATCGTAATAAGTGAAAAAGTGGTGAAGGAAGATTTGTTTACTTCTATCCATATTGATGAATTTGAACTGGAAGTTCGCGATACTAAATTGGGTGAAGAAGAACTGACTCCTGATATACCAAATATCAGCGAAGAAGCTACCAAAGACCTTGATCAGAATGGTGTGATAAGAGTGGGTGCACATGTAAAAGAAGGAGATATCATTATTGGAAAAATTACTCCAAAGGGAGAAAGTGATCCTACACCTGAAGAGAAATTACTGAGAGCTATCTTTGGAGATAAGGCGGGAGACGCGAAAGATGCTTCTTTAAAAGCACCAAGCGGTACCGAGGGAGTGGTAATTGATAAAAAATTATTCCAACGCGCCAAGAAAGATAAGAGTGGTAAATTGAAAGAGAAGGCAATATTGGAAAAAATAGAAAAAACCCACGAGAAGAATGAAGAAGACTTGATGGAACTATTAATCAGTAAGCTCCTTATTCTACTTAAAGATAGAACTTCTACAGGCGTCAGTAATAATTTTGGAGAAATGCTGATTGGAAAAGGGGCCAAGTTTAATGCAAAAAATCTTGGGAATATTGACTATCAAAATGTAAATCCATTGGGATGGGCAGGAGATGAAAAGACTGATGACTATATAAACACTTTATTGCACAATTATAATATTAAATACAACGAAGAACTGGGGAGATACAAAAGAGAGAAGTTTAATATTTCAATTGGTGATGAATTGCCTGCAGGGGTACTAAAACTTGCCAAAGTTTATCTAGGTGTAAAGCGCAAATTGAAGGTGGGAGATAAGATGGCAGGCCGTCATGGAAATAAAGGTATCGTTGCAAAAATCGTAAGGCAGGAAGATATGCCATTCCTTGAAGATGGAACTCCTGTTGATATTGTATTGAATCCATTGGGTGTACCAAGTAGAATGAACCTGGGACAGATATATGAAACAGTTCTTGGATGGGCAGGAGAAAAATTAGGCAAGACGTATGGTACTCCAATTTTTGACGGAGCTTCAGTAGAAGAAATTGCGGCCGAAATAAAGAAAGCAGATCTTCCATTATTTGGTCATACTTATTTATATGACGGAGAAACTGGTGAGCGTTTTGATCAGAAAGCGACCGTAGGAATTATATATATAATTAAGTTGCATCACATGGTTGATGACAAAATGCATGCCCGTTCTATCGGGCCATACAGTTTGATAACACAACAGCCTTTGGGTGGTAAAGCACAATTTGGTGGTCAAAGATTTGGTGAGATGGAAGTTTGGGCATTGGAGGCATACGGTGCGTCCAACATACTTCAGGAGTTATTGACATTGAAATCAGACGACATCATTGGAAGAGCAAAAACTTATGAGGCAATTGTGAAAGGTGATAATATTCCAAGACCTGGTGTTCCTGAATCGTTTAATGTATTGGTACATGAGTTGAGAGGCCTGGGATTAGATCTCCAATTTGAATAAAACGGTTGTTGTTTTTAGTTGACAGTAAACCAATAAATAATTAAAATTTTGCTTTTAGCTTTCCTAATAGCTATTAGCTTAAAGCTGAAAAATATATGCACAGAAAAGAAAATCGTCCGCGTCCTACATTTTCTCAAATTACCATTGGTCTTACTTCTCCCGATTCTATTTTAGAAAGAAGTTATGGAGAAGTTTTGAAGCCCGAAACCATTAATTACCGCACATACAAACCCGAAAGAGATGGTTTGTTTTGTGAAAGGATTTTTGGTCCGGTAAAAGATTATGAATGTGCCTGCGGAAAGTACAAGCGTATCCGCTACAAGGGAATCGTATGCGACAGATGTGGTGTAGAAGTTACTGAAAAGAAAGTTCGTCGCGAGAGAATGGGTCATATCAAACTGGTAGTGCCTGTTGTTCATATCTGGTACTTCAAATCACTTCCTAATAAAATTGGTTACCTGCTTGGAATGAGTTCTAAGAAATTAGAAACCATTGTGTATTATGAAAGATACGTGGTAATACAATCCGGGATACGTGCGGATAAGGGACAAAATTATGGTGACCTTTTAACCGAAGAAGAATATCTTGACATCGTAGAGACACTTCCAAAAAACAATCAGTTATTGCCAGATGAAGATCCGGATAAGTTTATTGCAAAAATGGGAGCAGAAGCGGTTCATGATTTGTTGCAAAGGATAGACCTTGATCAATTGTCTTTTGACCTTCGTAATTCGGCAGCTAATGAAACATCACAACAGCGTAAAGCAGATGCATTAAAAAGGCTGAGTGTGGTAGAAGGGTTTCGCGGTGCTAATACAAGAATCAATAATCGTCCTGAATGGATGGTTATGCAATACATTCCGGTAATTCCACCGGAACTTCGTCCATTGGTTCCTTTGGATGGAGGCCGCTTTGCATCTTCGGATCTAAATGATTTGTATCGTCGCGTTATTATCCGTAATAATCGTTTGAAGAGATTGTTGGAAATTAAAGCACCTGAAGTAATCCTCAGAAATGAGAAACGTATGCTTCAGGAAGCGATTGATTCACTGTTTGATAATTCACGTAAATCTAATGCTGTGAAGGCGGAAGGTGGACGTCCATTGAAATCATTAAGTGACGTCTTGAAAGGTAAACAAGGTCGTTTCCGCCAGAACCTTTTGGGTAAACGTGTTGATTATTCCGGTCGTTCTGTAATTGTGGTAGGCCCAGAATTAAAAATGCACGAATGTGGTTTGCCAAAAGATATGGCTGCTGAATTATTTAAGCCGTTTATCATTCGCAAACTGATCGAAAGAGGAATCGTAAAGACCGTTAAGAGCGCAAGAAAATTAGTCGATAAAAAAGAAGCCATCATTTGGGATATTCTTGAAAATATTTTGAAAGGGCATCCGATCATGCTAAATCGTGCCCCTACATTGCACCGTTTATCTATCCAGGCATTTCAACCTAAATTGATAGAAGGAAAAGCGATTCAATTACATCCATTGGTAACAACCGCGTTCAACGCGGATTTCGATGGAGATCAAATGGCAGTTCATGTTCCCTTGAGCAGTTCCGCTATATTGGAAGCGCAGATGCTGATGCTTTCTTCACACAATATTTTGAATCCACAGAACGGTACGCCTATTACTTTGCCTTCACAGGACATGGTATTGGGATTGTATTACATTACCAAAGGAAAAAAATCAACACCTGAAGAAATTGTCAAGGGAGAAGGGAAATATTTTTACTCGAATGAAGAAGTAATTATTGCATACAACGAACGTAAGATCGACCTTCATGCAGCAATAAAAGTGAAAGCGAATGTTAGGAATATTGACGGAACATTAACCAATAAGCTGATTGATACTACAGTGGGGCGTGTGATTTTTAATCAACACGTACCTAAGACAGTAGGCTTTGTTAACGCATTGCTTACTAAAAAGTCTTTACGTGAGATCATCGGCGATATTATTAAGTGGACCAATATCCCTACAACTGCAAAGTTCCTGGATGATATAAAACAACTTGGTTTCCGCATGGCTTTTCAAGGAGGTTTATCATTTAATATTAATGATCTTATTATTCCTGATACTAAGGATTTATTGATAGAAAATGCCACAACAGAAGTAGATGAAGTATGGGATAACTATAATGCGGGATTAATTACAAATAATGAAAGGTATAATGGTATTATTGATATCTGGAGCCGTGTAGATACCCGTTTAACTGAAACGTTAATCGCAGAATTGGCTTCTGATAAACAAGGATTTAATTCTGTTTACATGATGCTTGATTCCGGAGCGAGGGGCTCTAAACAACAGATCAAACAGCTGGCAGGAATCAGGGGACTGATGGCTAAGCCACGTAAGTCCGGAAGTACAGGAAGTGAAATTATCGAAAACCCAATTCTTTCCAATTTTAAAGATGGATTGAATGTATTGGAATATTTTATCTCAACTCATGGTGCGCGTAAAGGCCTTGCTGATACTGCATTAAAAACAGCAGATGCCGGTTATCTTACAAGAAGATTGGTAGATGTGGCGCAGGATGTAGTTATCAATGAGGAAGATTGCGGTACTTTAAGAGGAATCACTGTTTCATCATTAAAAGATAATGAAGAAGTAATTGAACCATTATATGACAGGATTCTAGGAAGAACTTCTTTGCATAATGTTTATGATCCTGTTAGCGATGCGCTTTTAGTTGAAGCAGGCGGAATGATTACTGAAGAGATTGCACGCTCAATTAACGAAGCAGGAGTAGAGACAATGGAAATAAGGTCTGTGTTAACCTGCGAAAGCCGCCGTGGTGTTTGCGTAAAATGTTATGGAAAAAATCTGGCGTCAGGGTATACTGCTCAGAAAGGTGATGCGGTCGGAATTATTGCTGCGCAATCAATCGGTGAACCTGGAACTCAGTTGACATTGCGTACTTTCCACGTGGGTGGTGTCGCGGGGTCTGCTTCTGTAGAATCTACACTTAATGCAAGGTTCGATGGTACCATACAGTTTGATGGTTTGCGTACAGTAGATGCTATAAATAATGCAGGTGAAAAAATAAAAATTGTTATTGGACGTACAGGCGAAGTAAGAATAATGGATGTAAAAAATGATCGATTATTGATCAGTAACAATGTCCCTTACGGTTCGACACTGAATGTAAAAGATGGTCAAAAGATTACAAAAGGTCTGCCGATTTGTACTTGGGATCCGTTTAATAATGTAATTGTTTCAGAAATAGACGGGATTTTAAAATTTGAGCATATTGTGGAAGGTGTTACTTACCGCGATGAGGCAGACGAACAGACCGGCCATAGAGAAAAAGTGGTTATTGAAACAAAAGATAAAGCGCGCATTCCTTCATTGATTATTGACGGTAAAAAGGAATCAAAAAATTACAACCTTCCTGCAGGTTCGCATATTAATATGGAAGAAGGAGAAGAAATAAAGGCAGGACAGGTAGTAGTAAAAATCCCTCGCGTATTAGGAAAACTGAGAGATATAACTGGAGGTTTGCCACGTGTAACAGAATTATTTGAAGCAAGAAACCCCGGTAATCCAGCCGTTGTTTCAGAAATTGATGGTGTGGTATCTTTTGGTAATATTAAACGTGGTAATCGCGAAATTATCGTAGAGGCCAGAGACG
>DATCFI010000029.1:0-11538 GCA_036509585.1 Hanamia sp.
TATGTAAGGCAGGTATTCAGGTTTTACAGAACGCTTTGGTATTACATCGGTCTTAATTCCGAAAAGTGCTTCTATTTCATTAGCCATAGCAACAAAATTCAATCCCATTGTTCCCTCAATATCTACCGCTATATCAATATCGCTGTCCGGGGTAGCTTCGCCCCTTGCATATGACCCGAACACACCAATGCCGGTGACAGGGTATTTTTTAACCAATTTCGGTTTTAGCTGTTTTAATTTATCGACTATAGTTTCCAGCGTATACATGAATGCAAGTTAATTTTATTTCCGGGAAATAAGTTACCAGGCTGCACAACTCTTCGTTAACAAATAATACTATTCCGACTTTAAGTAAATTTGAAATTCTGTTCCTTTACCTAACTGGCTTTTCACTAAAATCTTTCCGCCCGCATTATTAATTATTTCCTTTACTAAATATAAACCTATGCCTGAACCTTCAATGGCGTTTTCTACCCTGTAATACTTTGAAAATATTACGTCAAACTTGCTTACATCCAGGCCTATTCCATTATCTTTTACCGAAATGACTACATAATCTTTTTCTTTTTTAGTGGTAACCAGAATTTCAGGTGGCCTTTCCGGAGACTTAAATTTTAAGGCATTGTTGATCAGGTTATAAATAATCGTTCTTAATTTTCTCCTGGAAAAAGTGATTTCTGAAATATTAATTTCACTGGTGATTTTTGCGTTTGCAGCAATTATATTATCGCTTAATGTAAGCCGGACATCTTCCAATATATTTTCAAAATTCAGAAGTTCTGCATGGTCTTTATATTTATGTTCATCCTTTCTTACTTCGGTTAACTCATTAATGATCGTGTGCATTTTCGTTAAAGCATTATCAACAATTTTCAAAAGAGTGTTAAATGTATTTTCATCGTTTGGTGATACACTTTTAAACACGTTTATAGCTAATACTAAATTATTCAGGGGATTTTTTATGTCATGAGATATGGTGTCTAACAAAATTTCATGATCTGCTATTAACTTTTCCTGCTCTTTCAAATCTTTTATCCGCATGGTAATTTCCACAAAAGTTATAATGACACCATCTGTTTTATTATCCCGCATTTTTACATAAGGAATGATGTTCATTTGGTACCAACGCAGGTCCGTAGTTTGAATTTCTTTTTCTAGAATTTCATTGCTTTTTATAACCTGCTCAACATTGTCCACAATGGATGGAAAACGGAAGTTATCTTTTATGTCATTTATAGATCTCCCAATATCATCAGGTGACAAACTAAATTGCTTCATTGCCGGAGGTGTAAATTTCCGGAGTTTTAATTCTCCATCTACAAACAATTGTGGAATTATGGTGTTCCTGAAATAATTCTCCAATTCATCATTATGATGTACAAGTTGTTGTATTTTTTCGGTTTTGTTGGTCATTGATACAATATTTAAAGTCTGATGATAAGTTGTATATTATTCAACAGGATCGCCAACCGGGATTTGTGACCAATCCATTGTACGAATAAATTCGCCCATTTTGCCACCGCCTGATAAAAAATTATTAGATGGTGTAAGCGTTTTCCGGGGTAGCATAGCATAAGAAATTTAAATGAATTGAGAGAATTCTTTTTCAAATGCCCGAATAATTCTGAGGATATATAGGTGTACTTATTTTCTGACTTATGTAAGGTAGCCTTTTAATAATTGAAAGACATTAAAATATATTGAACAACCCTGCTGCTATTCATTCGGAATTTTATAAAAAACTGGTTTGTCCACACTGGAAAGGCAATAGAAAAGAAAACAGTAAACCCACAAATATCAACGATTCTTATTTTGGTAACTTTACGCAATGGCAGATGTGCATATTAAAGAAATAAGAAGTTACAATATGAGCCAGATCAAAGGCAAGAATACAAAGCCTGAGATGCTCGTTAGAAAATTTCTTTTTGCAAACGGCTACCGTTATAAACTCAATGATAAAACCCTCCCCGGCAAACCTGATATTGTTTTACCAAAATACAAGACGGTAATTTTTGTACATGGCTGCTTCTGGCATGGACATAAAAATTGCAAATACTATGTGGTACCCAAAACCAGAACAGACTGGTGGCTCAACAAAATAAACGGCAACATTGCCAATGATAAAAAAGCATCCAAAGCTTTAAGAAAAGAAGGCTGGAAAATTATAACCGTTTGGGAATGTAATTTGAAACCTGCCAAAGTTGAAAAAACTTTAAACACGCTCCTCTCTAGAATTTCCTGATTACTCTTACAATTCTTTTCTATTGACTGAAGGATAATTTCCTGAAGTCATGAGAGAGTATTTCTATCTCACGAAACAAATATTTATTAACCAATTCACATTGTGTTCTAAAGCATACAGCTTTTGAGAACACATAAAAATACATTTACAACCATGGACATAAAAGTTGCCATTGGCGAAAGAATCGCCTAATTACGCAAAGCCAAAAAACTCTCTCAACAAAAATTTTCTTACGAGGCAGAAATAGAAAGAAGCTACTTAACGCATGTTGAGAAAGGCAGGAAAAATATTTCCATAGAGACATTAATTAAAATAACAGATGCATTAGAAATTTCTTTAAAAGAATTTTTTAATCAGGAACCATTTAATGGGAAAAAGAAAAGTAAATGATTGCAGAAAAAGAAGTGGAATTAATAAGCACAAGACTTCATTTAGTTTCAGATAAGATTTGGAAAGTAGCGCTATTTGGTCCGGATAATTATAAAGGAGCTCTTATAAGTCATTATCTAAGAACGAGAAAAAGAAGCCTTAAAAAACCAGCAATTCAATTTTCTAAAGAATTGCTTGCGGGATATTTGGAAGAAGACGTTACCAGCTTTGTTGCCGAAGATGCTTTACAATATATACTAAAATTTGAAGAGGATATTCCATTTGTAAAACCAGCTAATCCAAAATTTACATTTATTGATTTATTTGCCGGTATCGGTGGATTTCGGATTGCTATGCAGGCCAATCAGGGCGAATGTATTTTCTCATCGGAATGGGATAAATATGCCCAAAGAACTTACTACGCAAATTTTGGAGAAATTCCTTTTGGAGACATTACAAAACCTGAAACCAAAAAATGGATACCGGACAAGTTTGATATTTTATGCGGAGGTTTCCCGTGCCAGCCATTTTCAATAGCAGGTGTTTCTAAAAAAAACAGCTTAGGGAGAAAACATGGATTTGAAGATATAAAACAAGGCAATCTCTTTTTTCATATTGCTGAGATAATCGAAAAACACCGGCCGAAAGCTTTCTTTTTGGAAAATGTAAAAAACCTGATATCACATGATAAGGGCCAGACATTTAAAGTAATTAAGGAAACACTTTTGGATTTAGGTTATTCTTTTCATTTTAAAGTATTAAACGGAAAACACTTTGTGCCCCAAAACCGGGAAAGAACATTTATGGTTGGTTTTGATTCCAAAGTTTTTAATTATAAAGAGAAGTTTGAATTTCCCGAATTGCCAGAACCCTCTAAAAAAATAAAAGATATTCTCGAAAAGAAACCAGATCCAAAATATACATTAACGGATCACTTATGGAAGTATCTACAGGACTACGCGATAAAGCATAAAGAAAAAGGGAATGGTTTTGGTTTTGGTCTTGTCGATTTAAATGGAACCAGCAGAACAATGAGTGCACGATATTATAAAGATGGCTCTGAAATATTGATTCCTCAAAAGAATAAAAACCCGCGACGCCTTACTATCCGTGAATCTGCAAGATTACAGGGATATCCCGAACATTTTATTGTGGATGCGGTTTCTATGAATCAGGGATATAAGCAATTTGGTAATTCTGTTGTAATGCCTTTGATAGAAGTCATTGGAGAAAAGATTGTTGAAGTACTTGAAACAAAACGAAAATGAATCTGGCAAATCTTCTTAAAGTTTTTTCAGATAATGAATGCCAAAAGGTATATGTTAAACGCCTATCTCCTAATGACAATTCTAAAAATCAAGTGTATCTGGCGGGAAGTTTTGATATCTTAAATATTTTACCATTTAAAGAAATTACAACAGATAATAAAGGTGATTGGCAAAGAGAAAGATTCAAGGCCAATCTCGAATTTTATTGGACGGATGAAAATGGAATTCTGATAAATGCACCCAAAGCACAATTAATTCTTTATCCTAAATATCCGGAAGTAAGATTTTCAGGTTTTCTTCTTGGTGCAAAAGGTGCACCAACTGAATTAATGACAAATCGGATTGATCAAAGGCTTCTATTTTTAGGAGTTTCAAAAAATGGTTCTATAATAGGATATGTTACTGCTCCAGATTCTGAAATATCTGCAGAGTTTGATACAATTTCCGATTTACCGGAAGTTGGTGTTTTTAAAGAAATTACTTTAGAAGGTGCATTTCTACAATTAAATTCAAAAGCTCAATTACTTGAACAATTAAAGAGGATTCATTATTTAGGCTGGATAGATTCCAAAAGATTTGATAAAGACAAAAATGTTTTGCCATGTTCCTCATCCAACTGCGGAGGATATACCCTGGAAGCGGAATTGGGAATTACTCCTAACGGATATTCAGAACCAGATTATCTGGGATGGGAAATTAAACAGTTTGCCGTAAAAGATTTTCTGAAATATAATAGTTCTGTAGTTACATTAATGACGCCCGAACCAACTGATGGCTTTTACGTAAAATCCGGAATAGAATCATTTATCAGAAAATATGGATACGAAGATAAAATGGGAAGAGAAGCAAGAATGAATTTTGGCGGAATACACAAATTTGGAAAGCTTCAGGACTCCACTTCATTAAAACTAACACTGGAAGGATTTGATACAAACTCTGAAAAAATTACTAATACAAATGGGTGCATAGCTTTAATAGACAAGAAAGATGAGATTGCAGCATCGTGGTCATTTACCTCTCTTTTAAAACACTGGAACAGAAAGCATGCTAACGCTTGTTATGTACCATCGCTAAACAGAAAAGATGCGGAATTATATCCGTTCAGTAAGCAACAATATTATTATGGTAACAATATTTTGCTTGGAAATGCCACAGACTTCACTCTCTTCTTACGCCAGGTAGCAAACGGAAATATTTATTATGATCCCGGGATTAAACTTGAATTAGCCATCGATGGCAAAAGAAAACAGGCTATTAAAAGAAGGAGCCAGTTCAGAATTAAATCGGGTAATCTTACAGCTCTGTATAAAAATAATGAAGTGATTGATATTGAAACATCATTTGGATGAAACAATATTTACTTTTTTTAAAAATGGGAAAATAGTCATTTATTGGAATATCGGAAGAACAAGTTGACGTCGACGACGAAGTATATTTATTTGGCTACAAGAATTTTACAAGCTCAAATTTTTCGATTAAATCTCTGTTTCATTAGTTCTCCTTTGTATATCTAATCGAAAATTTTTAACCAAATTATACTTCCAGTTAAAGAATGCCTAAATTTTAATATATTTGCATTTTAATTACCCTTTTTCGGTAACAATAATTATCTTCGAATGAAAATTGAATATGGGTCAAACAAATTAAAGAAGCAGCTTAGCAACGCTTCGGAAATTAAAAAAGCATTTGGTATAAATGCAAAAAGAGTTTCAACACGATTGGACGACATATGTGCTTCTCCAAATTTGGCTGTATTACAGCAAATACCCGCAGCAAATTGTCATCTACTTACAGGAAATCGAGAAGGGGAATGGGCGGTTGATATCTCGGCTAATTATCGTTTAATATTTAAAATAGCGCAAGATCCGGTTCCCTTAAAAGATGCTGGAGGTGTAGATACTATCAAAGTTACCGACATAAGAATTATTGAAATTGGAGACTATCATTAAAAACTATCTGAATTAAAAGTATTACTATGATTGAAAACATTAAAGATGAAAGGGAATTATTATCCAAGCCAGGTGATACGATTTTAGAAACGCTTGAATACCTGAAAATGAGTCAAGCAGAACTCGCAGAGCGGTTAGGCAAAACCGCTTCTAAAGTCAGTGATATAATTGCAGGCAAAGAGCCTATTACCGTGAAAACAGCATTGCAACTAGAAAAAGTATTGAATATCAATGCACAATTTTGGTTAAACAGAGAAATATTGTACAGAGAAAAGCTTACTCGAATTGAACAAGAAGAAGCATTAGAGGAATGTAAGGGATGGCTAAAACAACATCCTATTAAAGAATTAAGGGAAAACGGATATTTAAAATTCGAAAAGTCAGATTTAAAAATGGTCGATGATCTTTTACAATTTTATGGAGTCGCTTCTTATGCTCAGTGGGAAACTCTGTATGTTCAAGAATATGCCAAAACAAGTTTTAGAAAAAGCCTTGCCCATCAAACTGCTCTAACTAGTATGACAGTTTGGCTCCGGATTGGCGAATTAGTTATGCGCAAAATTGATCTAGTTGCTTATAATAAAGAAAAATTCAAAGCTATTCTATATGAAATAAAAAATTTAGTTATTGATTTCCCCGAGGATTATGCGACTCAGCTTCAAGAATATTGTGCTAAAGCTGGCGTTGCATTAGTTTATACAATCAGTCTACCAAAAGCACCCATAAGTGGGGCTACGAGATGGATAGGAGGAAATCCATTGATTCAACTTACAGATAGATACAAAACCAATGATCATTTTTGGTTTACGTTCTTTCATGAAGTTGGGCATGTTTTGTTACATGGGAAAAAGGAAATATTTATAGAAGATTTTGAAGGCTATGAAGCTGATGAGGAAAAAGAAATAGAAGCCAATGAATTTGCAGGTAAATGGCTTTTACCAAATGATTTCTTAGAAGATTTGCCTGACCGAATTACAGAAAATGAAGTAAGAAAAATAGCACTCAAATACAAAACGCATCCCGCAATTGTTGTAGGACGACTCCAAAATTTAGGTAAGGTGCCACATTCATTCGGATCCGATTTAAAATTAAAAGTGATATTGAAATATTTTATAAAAAATCAATTCGAATAATAAATTATTTAAGTAAAAAAAATCAATTTTATTGCGATGAGTTTAAAATATATGCCTGTACTGAGAGTGAGACAGGAAGAAGTAAAAGTTCTTCGGTCATTTGATTTTGGAGATCGAATATTCCCTTGCGTAGAAATTTACAAGGAACTTGAAAGAGAAACGTCCAAAAAATCTTTTGAAAAATTTCATATTGATCTGATCAAAGATATTAAATCAAAGAAAGTCTTTGTCGACATACCTGTTCACATGAAACAGCTTAAGACAATGAAGAAGCATGTTCTTACTTTTTTGAGGAAAATTTCGGCCGACAGAATACTTCGAACGGAAATGATGCTTAAGTTAAAGCCATTGTCCAACAAAGTGATTCCAGTCATTTCATCTTATTTTGGTAGAACTGGTGAGCCAGGTTCTATTAAACTACAGGAACGTGACCTAAGACCCGAGTTTTCAAGTTTAGCTTTTAGAACATTTGCAGATACATTTAATACTGATTTTGCTCAAGTTCAGGCCGTAGTTCAGAAGAATGATTTTTTGATAATTGATATTGGAGAGTTAAGGCCGATTATTGAAGATGAAGATGATGCTTTTAATCCTATTTTAGAAAAACTAGCAGGCTTTAATACGTGTCCGGTTATTATCCTAAGAAGTGCGATTAACAAATTAAGTTACGTATCTCTTGATCATGGCAAAGAAATTCCTTCTATTGATAATAGTTTAGTCGACTTATATCAAGATTGTGCTGGAAGTGCTTTTGGTGATTATGGGGGAATTAAAAAAGATGATGTTACAGAAGGTGGTCGTATCAGCCCTGGATTTTTATATTACGATGCCACAAAAAATTCTTTTTTCGGTTTTAAAGGTAGACTTAATATGCTTGAAGATTTTAAAAATATAATAGTTCCTGCCGTTTTATCCTCAGATGCCACAAGAAGGATGAAGTCATCGGGCACAGATTATCTCACAGATCACAATACCGGGTGGCAAACAGTTTTAGCAATTAATGGTGGATTAGAAAGTGGGAAAAGCATGGCAAAGTTTAAAAATATATCGCTAAATCATTATTTACACTGTATAAGAACAAGAATAGAAGACGGCGAATTTGATTGATTAGTAGTAGATATGTTTAGGATTAATATTAGTTTTAAAGAAAAACTGAATATCAACTGGTAAAATTAAATCAATATTTTTTATCAAAAAGTTCCAACGTGTACTGTATTTGCTTTTTAATGCAAGTTTGAAGCGATAATTAATCTCTTCTTCAGTGAAATATTTTAATATTTGCCGCCTATTACCGCTAACTTCTGAAAAACAATGTTGCAAGTCTTTTTTAGTTAAAAGAGAAATCTGAATCTCTGGATCAATTTTTTTGTTTAAAGTTGCATCTCTGTAAATTTTTTTTCTTCCATTTTTAAAACTCCACAAACCAAAACTTTTTGGCACCAATTCATAAGCATTGTCTAAATGCTTTTCATCAATAACCAAATAATTATACTCAAATGCTTGTATGTAATCTGCAGCCTGTTTTTTTAATTTGTAAAGATTATCAAGACTTGATTTGATCTCAAAACTATTTGTTGAACCATTAATTGTTAAGAAATCTGCTCGACTGTTATTCACCTTAATTTCAAAGGCACCAATAACCTTTTTTCTGTAAAAGTTCTTAAATAAATAGTATTTAAGTACTTGCTCGCCATTATGTTTACTGATAACAATATCATTCACTAGTTGATGCAACTTAAATTTTTCCCATCCATCAAAAGACACCGATGGATAAGCAAAAGAAAGAAGGTGTATTAGTTGTTCATTATAATCCAGAGGGTTATATTCTTTTGCAAGCACTTTAACCAATTTGTCGTCAATGTATGTCTCGACTATTTCATTCATGATTTCATTTATCAAGACGAAAAATAAGCATAAATAATTAAGAAAAAAATTAATCTACGGCATTAATTAATCTGCAAATAATAAATAGTCGCTGTGACATAGGCTTTGGCCGGGGTCATGAAGCTTACCCGGTTCCCCTATTTTGCGCATACTTTCTAGCAAAGATTCTGTGAGGTAGCCATGCTTGTTCTTCAATCCAATCCTATTCCCGTTTATCCTTCTCTGTTACACAACAACAAAAGATAGAAAACCCATTTATTCCTTCCTTTACTGCTCAAAAACCTCCCATATTATTTTTAAAACTCATTTCCCCCTAATAAAAATTCCATCAAAATAAGCGCTACACATACTCCCGTAAAAACCAGCGTTGGTTTTCAAAAAGACTTTTCCTCAAAACAGGCTAAAAAATTTTATAAGCCTCCTGTTTTTCCTCAAACTCAGTCAGCAAATTGATATAACCGGTTGTTTTCCCCTCAACTCCAGTCAGAAAATTGGCAAAACCTGCCTGTTTTTATTCACCACCCTGCGGAAGATGGCAAAACCTGCCTGCTTTTCTTCAACAACAGCCGGAAAAATGGCAATAGCTTCCTGTTTTTATTCAGAACCTGGCGGAGGAATGGTGTGTTTTTCCTGTAGTCTCCGATAAAAACCCACTGCGCCGCTACCTTATACCGCAAACATTTTGGACACGATAGAAATTATAAAAGGTATTATTTTATGGGCAAAAGCATCTTTAGGGTTCAGGAGCAACTATAAGGGCTCACGGCCCCGGAATGGTAAAATAATTTGAGGCCAGGAAGGTTTACTTACCGGCGCCATAATTCAGTGACGCCAAAAAACAAATTCTATGGCAATCCCTAAATTAAACCTCAATACCAGAGGTTACTCCGACCCGGATTTTCTCAAACAGGCAAACTTTGTGTATGCCTCTCTGAAGAGCAATCCTGCCTTTCCAAAAACAGTGCCCCCGCTTGCCGATTTTAAGGCCGGCATTGATGCCTTCGGCGATAGCCTTGTGGGCGCAGCCGGTGGCGACCACAGCATGGTAGCCACTAAAAATGCAAAGCGAGCCGCCCTGGAAGCTCTGTATGTACAACTGGGCCAGTATATTATGTACGCGGCCGGCGGCAACGTAGCCAACCTCGTTAGCAGTGGCTTTGCGCTGGCTAAGGAGCCTGAGCCGGTGTATCTGCAAAACCCCGGCAACGTGCTGCTTTACAACGGCATTACCTCCGGCGACCTGGCCAGCAAAGTGTTTGCGGTAAAGGGCTGCAAGCTGTACCTGCACCAGATAAGCGACAGCGAACCAAGCGACAACACGGTTTGGGACATCCGCACGTGCAGCCGCAGCCGCTATACTTTCAGGGGCCTGGTGCCCGGAAAGAAATACTGGGTGCGTGTAGCCGCTACGGCCAGTGGCGAACAGATAGCTTACAGTACCGTGGCCTCGCAGTATGTACAATAAGGTTTGCGCTGTTTTTTCGCTCGGTCAAAAGCTGTTACTAAATACGTAGCAGCTTTTTTTTTCGGCCTTACTTGCTTTTTACATACTACTATTAAACGATATACGTTATTATACTGCGCAAGGGACAAAACAATGAATTCAATTTTTATCCTTTGAAACCGGAATTGATAAATATGAAAAACTGTGTTCTCTCTTTTGCTTCGCAAATTTTTTTCTCACACGAAGCCTCCAAGAGCACGAAGAAGCACGAAGGCTTTTTTCTGCGAAAAAAGTAAGAAAAAACGAAGCTTGCCTGCCCGCCCGGATGCCCCGGTCGGACGGGGATGACCAGTCAGACAGGTTTTTCTTAGTGCCTTTATTCCGAAGGAATCTTCGTGCTCTTGGTGGCTTCGTGTGTTAACTGGATTTTCCTTTGCTCCGCAAAAAATATTTTTTAGCGAAGAAAAAACTCACGAATTTAGCCCTTGCGAAGTATAGTTTAATATACATGTTTTTCATGGTAAAAATCGTGAAAGTAACGGTGGTTCTGATTCCGTTTGTCACCCAATAAAAAATCAATATTATGGCATCACGCAGAAAACGCTACAAGAGTGCTGGAAAAAGTCGCCAGGTAGCCATCGCGCCGGAAGAACCTCTTTCGGACATCTGGTACACGAACAAGGAACTTTGGAAACTGCTGGACATAAGCCCCAGCACCGCAAAAAGATGGCGGGAAAATGGCTCACTAAAAGCCTCAAAGAATTTAGGCGGAAAATTGGGTAAAGTGTATTTTAACCACACCCACGTACAGGACCTGCTGAAGGGCGGCCTGAAAACAATAGTGGCCTGGCTGACTTTGCTGGTTCACGTTTTTGATGGCTGGGATATGGTTATCATGGGGTAAGAGTTTCATGTCCTATTTGCCGCTGCCTGGTTTGTTGGTCTGCGGCAGCATGAACTATAATGGCGAGGTTACATTTATCGTTCAGGCCGCAGAAGGCAAGCGGCCCGACCGGGAGAAACGAGAGCCTCCATCTGAACCCTCATCATTTAGAAGTTGAATCTCCTTCTGCAATCGTCATTGCGAGGCGCATGAATAAATTTTTATAATTAGGCGTTTAAATCGTGAGTGCTTACAATCTTTCAAATACAATTCAATCATAGTTCTGATTCTTTTTCTTTTTTGCTTGAACAAAAAAGAAACAAAAAATTCAAGGACAACCCGATCGCTCCGCGCGTTTGTCCGGCC
>DATCFI010000030.1:0-110076 GCA_036509585.1 Hanamia sp.
CACTGTCATTAGATTTGAAATATCTGATAGTTGGGATATTCAAGATTTCGCAAGCTTTTACAATTCGATAGATGTGCTTTATAGACACGACTACTGTGTACATGAACTTAATAGTTTGCTAAGATATTTGCAAGAATTCGAACTTATCGCTTACGACAAACAACCTGCCATAGAAAGTTATTTATATTTTATTCCAAATCTAATTCGAACCTTAATCAACTTAGATAAATTTTCATTTGAATTTATCCAAGATAGCAGGGAAGTTCGATTTGGACTTTTTGCTCCCTTTCCTTTCAAACCTAATGACACTTTTTTTGACTATCAGCCATTATTAGTAACAAGGACACAACATTCTTCTCCAGGTTTTACGGACTTATTGGGAATATCTGGTCTATTGAAAGAGATACGGGAATTAATACAATATTATTTGCCTAACAGAGAAGGTAAAGAAAAAGTAGAATTGATTCGACAGCAACGAATTTCGATGCAGATTGACAACTATAAAAAAATTGGTCTTTCAGATACCGAGATTCAAAAAATTCTGCTTCAAGAACAAAAATCAATTGACATAACTAAGAAGCTAATAAGCGAAGGAAAAATATTAGACGCACACTTAGTTGATGAATAAAACTACAGCTTACATCGCATTGGCGTTAGCTGGGCGTGACGTGCATTTCATCAACTTTTTGTTCGCTATTGGGCTGTAGTTCCGGGCTGAAAATTATCTATTGAGCTATGAATCATAATCTCAACTATTTGTTCGTTTACTGTACTTTTGTTCCGGCTGAAAATTCATTGAATGCCCTGCTATCCAATGCATAAACGTTGGACGCTGCTAGACAAAGTTTAAAAATATCGAAGTTTACATGGAAGAGGTTTACGTAGAAGACGAAACATTTAAGGAAGTTAATTTTTTAGAAAAACCGTTAACGGCAAATGAATATGAAAACTGCATTTTTTATAATTGCAACTTTTCAAACACAAACCTTTCGAACATCGTTTTTGCTGATTGCGAATTCCGGGATTGTAATATGAGTTTAGCGAAGCTTAGTAATACAACGCTTAGAAACATCAAATTTATTGGTTGCAAATTATTGGGATTACATTTTGAAGATTGCAAAGCATTTTTATTCGAAGTCTATTTTGAAAATTCCACTTTAAATTTATCGTCGTTCTATAAATTAAAATTGAAAAATACTCAATTCATAAATGCAATTATCCGGGAAGTTGATTTTACAGAAGCCGATTTAACTAATTCCAAATTCGAAAATTGCGATTTATCTCAAGCCGTCTTTCAACAGACCATGTTAGAGAAAGTAGATTTTCGATCATCCTATAACTATTCAATCGATCCGGAAATAAACAGGATTAAAAAATCTAAATTTTCTACCGACGGACTTCAGGGACTGTTGACCAAATACGACATTGAGATTGAATAACGCAAGCCAGCATTTCAAAAAAACCTAAGATATAACTACACAAAATAGCTTCACTAAAAAATGAAAAAACCAAAACGAATACTTAGAATAGTATTGGCTATTGGAACCGCAATCTCCATGTTCTTCGTGCCATGGGTTATAGTAAGGGCATGGCTGGCACCATTACCCAATACAATTCAGGAGCAGGTAAATGATACTTTGAACTATAACCTGGATGGGATTATTGTGTATGTAGATCAGGCGGGTAGCCCACCGGCATTTTACGCCGCTGGCTGGAAGGATAAAGAAAATAAAGTGCCGGCCGAACCACATAAATTATTCAAGATTGCCAGCATCAGCAAGTTGTATATCGCTGCGGCTACCGCTAAATTAATTAATAGCAAAAAGCTATCGCTTGATGATACACTACCTAAACTGTTGCCTGAACTTGCAGGGAGAATCGAAAGTGCAGATCAGATTACTTTGAAAATGTTGCTACAACATCGTAGCGGTATTCCTGATTGGATTAAGGCCCCCAAATTTCCGTGGGATAAACCTCCAACCAATGCAAACAAAGTGCTGGAGGTGGTGTTAGATAAACCCTCAGAATTTAAACCCGACAGTCGCTATGAATATTCCAATACAAATTATTTATTGATTGGTAAAATCCTTGATAAAACATTAGGCTACAGCCATCACCAATATATCACCAAGGAGATTTTGAAGCCTCTTGGGTTAACTCACACGTTTAGCCTAATGAGTGAAGTGAACTCCGGCAAGGTGGTTAGCGGATACGATTCTCATTATGACCATTACGACATGGATGTAAAGATGCTTGATTTTGTGGCGCCCGGCAGTTCGATGGTTGCTACCGCACAGGATGTTGGTATTTTCCTGAGGGCATTGAATAATGGTTCGTTGTTAAATAAAAAAGAGCAGGCAATCTATTCCTCCATTTATGAGTATGAACATACCGGCCTGTTACCGGGATACGAGAGCATCGCCAGATATAACAAGGATATTGATGCCGTGGTAATTCAGTTTGTGAATACCAGCGGCGGCAATGCATGGACGATATCAGAGATTGTATATAGTAATATAATAAAGATTCTGAGCAGACAAAAAGGCTAAACCCTTTTCTTCAAACGCACATCTGCACATACGGGAGAGATGCCATGTTCTGCTGGTACAATAGTTTGCCTTGCGTTATTTGGATCATCCCCGGCTGCTGTTGGCGTAATCGTTTTCAATTCATCAACGTTTGATTAACTTCATTTTCCTAGAACCAACAAACATATTTATTAGCAAAACAACGATAACAATCACGAGACCAAAAAATTCTCTCGTTTCTTCAATCCATGGTTTTGTTGCCTGCATGCTTTGTACAATGCTTTCTGATTGATGCTCCTGCATCCAGTCCAGCACACCGACTTTATCAAAAAACAACCAGGCCCCATAGCTGATGTATGCGACAAGTCCCATAATATAGAGCGGTTTGGAGTATTGATGTTGCAGCGCCCTGTAACATAAAAATGCAGCATAGAGATAGATGGGCATCCATACATAAGGATCAGGATCATTGTATTGTAACACAGCAAAAATGATGAAGATGAAAATGAAGGCAATATTAAATATTCGCATAAAACAACTTTTGTGGCAATATAATTAAATCAGGCAATACTTTTTTCTTTTACAAAAGTTGTCCAAGCCTTTCAGGAAAATTATCAGACTCATTTTTATAATTCATTAAAATAAAATTTTCAATATTTATTACTTTACTGTATTTTCAGCACCTGAGGAAGGCAGCTAACGAATTAACGGATGAAGTAGATCCGACTTTAAAAAACCAGAACTAATGAATACAAAATATTTGATGATTTCAAGTTCCATCTTCATGGCACTTCTTGGATTATTTACCTCATTTTTACCAGCAGAAATCCTGAATGCAGTTGGCCTAACTTCGACGATATTACCAACCTTACTTTTACAAATTACCGGTGCATTGTATCTTGGTTTCGCTTTAATGAACTGGATGGCAAAAACACTTTTAATTGGAGGTATTTATTCCAGGCCGGTTTGTATCGGAAATTTTTTACACTTTACGATTGCAGCACTTGCTTTAATCAAAGTGGCCATGAACCATCCGAGTTTAAACTATGTGTTAATAGCCACTATTATCTATTCACTTTTTGCAATTTTGTTTGGTGTTGTTCTGTTTACCAGTCCTAAAAAAATGTAATCACCAGCAGCTGTTCGTCCCCCCGTTCGGCACGAACTTTTGCACAGGGATTGAAAAAAAATTGCCACTTGAATTCTTCCATCAAAAAAGGAAATGAAAAGTGCACGAAATGAAAAACTAATTCGTACGTTTGGTATCACGACTAACGAAATTGGACTGCCAATCTGCAGCTTATAATACGTTTATCAGAACTAACAACCAGCTCTAAAAATCAAAAAAAAAGAAATTTATGCAAAGACTATGGATCACTTTCGCAATATTATTGCTTAGTCCAGTCCTCTTCACCAGTTGTTTAACATCTAAAAAAGTTGACCGGCAAGTGACGAAATATTACAGCGATGTTCCAGAAATAAAAAAGAAAAAGCAAGATGGCAATATTTCAATTACATCAAGCCTGGAAAATACGAATGGACAAATTTCAACAACGGAAACTAAGACGAGCAACATGTTACCACTTATCGTATATTGGAAATGGGACTACACGAATACCTGTACCCTTGACCCACAAATCCCTATTAATAATTTTAAAAAAACTGTTGACACTTATGCCAAAAAAGGGTTAATAGCTAAATTGGCGGGGCAGAATTTGGAACTTTCCATAGATAAGATTCCACACAAATTTCAATTGCTTGACAAAGCTCATCTAATCCCTTTTATCGTTGGGTGGGATGATGTTTCAATAAAAGCTTCAGACATGGAAATGACCGTTTCATATCGTGTTTTAAAAGACAATGTAGAAATGAAAAAGGGCATCATATCAATTCCAAGCTTTAATGACAAAGAATCGTTGGGGATGTATAAAAGTTGGAAAAAAGCAACAAACGAATATTTAACCCAATTTGACGAGAACATCTCAACAATGAGCAAACTCGTAGTTGATAAACTGATGAACGAATTGTAAGTATTATTCTTCTCAGGCACATTTACGACAAAGGCAAAAATCACACCGGCACCTCTTCTGTATGAACGGCGCAAATCGCAGTCATGAAGCTTGGTTGTATGCTTGCTGAAAGAATTCCAATGAGCTATAAATAAATTTCAGGAAATCAATAGTGTTGATTTTATGGAAATGGAAATCTATTTCATCTCATATAAAAATCTATATGAGAACTATAATCCTTTGCAGCGTCTGTCTTATTTCATGCAGCCGGCTTTCCGATACAAGCGTTGCCAATAACAAAACTGCGACTGCGGAAAAACAACACCGCCAAAGCGCCGGCAGGCAAATTGTTTCCGTAAAACAACATGATGAAAAAAGCTGGATCTATTTTCTACAGCATCTTCCGATAGTTGACGGTCCGGTACTTGATTACAGGCGCAACCCGGTTGCTTATCAGCAAAAGCATACGGCAATCATTAATTATGATGTGGGCACAAGAGATCTACAACAATGCGCCGATGCATTAATGAGGTTGCCGGCTGAATATTTATTTCAACAGCAACGTTATCATGAAATAGGATTTCATTTTGTGAGTGGGCCTCTACACATGGGATCAATATTGCGAAGGCATAAAAGTGGTACCCTCAGGCAATGATATAAAGTTCATCAAGACTTCCCCATCTCCATACTCTCATGAAAGCCTGCGCAAATACCTTGATGTCGTTTACAATTATGCCAGCACCATTTCACTTGCTAAGGAATTAAAAAGGGCAAATGAATTTGCAGCAGGCACTATAGTCATCTATCCCGGAAGCCCGAGCCATTGCTTTATTATCATTGACCAGGCAACAGACAGCAATGGCAAAAAAGTTTTCAAACTGGCTGAAGGCTACTTTCCCGCGCAATCTATTTATGTGTTGAGTAATCTTATTGAACCGGACATAAGTCCGTGGTATCATTTACAAAAGAGCATCATCACTACTTCCAGTTACAAGTTTATAGATTACGAATTGGAGAGTTTTGAATAAGAAGATACTTGTGCTACATTTTTTTAACAATTTGCACGGCACCACAGATTAACGCAATCGTCAACTTCCAAATTAATATTTACGAAAATAAAAATTCGAAACATTTGTTGCTTTACTGCATTTGTTTTCCCTTATTGTTAATATCGGAAAAACGTAAATAAAGAATCAATGATTTACGATTTCATTTGCCGACGAAATAAAAAAATAAGCTGATACCATTGCTAACAAAGGTTTTATAAAAAAATAGGGTGCGTCATATTTTACTCTAACGTACAAGTATAACGTACATGCATATATGAATTTAAACAGCGAAATCTAAATTTCAAATTCGTAATTTGAAAACTAAAACATTTCGTCGCGGTAAAATTTAAGAAGAGCCAAAACAATAAAAAGATTATTTCTATCGTTCAGTTCACGCAACAGATTTAAAAAAAAATTTTTCGATTAGAAAAATGTTTTTACTTTTATGTCTGTATTAATTATTAACCAACCATTAAATTCTAAAAAACATGGCAACTGTAAAAAAAGCTGTAGCGAAAAAAGCTGTAGCAAAAAAAGCTGTAGCAAAAAAAGCTGTAGCAAAGAAAGCTGTAGCAAAGAAAGCTGTAGCAAAAAAAGCTGTAGCGAAAAAACCTGCAGCAAAAAAAGCTGTAGCAGCCAAGAAGAAGTAATTTTCTTTAACGACAAAAGAATGATAAGTCCTGGTAAACCGGGACTTTTTTTATTGCCTGCATCGCCGAAAACTGCCAACAGCAGACAATTACAAAAGCCAACTCCCGGTTAAGTTTCAGGATTGTCGCTTGTTCTTTAACTCATTCGTTTGCGATCTTGCAAACGATTACCACCATGGAATTGAGAAAGAAAAATAAAGACCTCAAACTTACCCAGCAGAAATTAAAAAAGTCGAACAAGCATTTAAAAGAGTTAATAAAATTAGTATCGCATGATATGAAAACCCCTTTGGCAAATATCACCATGCTTTCAAAAGGGTTTAGGGGAAATTATAAAAATATACTTGACAAAAATTCTGACGGTTACCTGGAACTGATTGAACAAAGCGCAACCGAGTTAATTTCTTTTATTGACGAAATGGTACAAAATGGTACAAAAAAAGAAAAAAATACCTACACCGGTAAACCGGTGAATGCGCTGGACGTTTTAAATAAAGTAATCCAGCTACTGGCGCCCCCGAAAGATATTACCATTAATCTTAAGGGCATCTTCCCAAAATTGCATGTAGATAAAATTGACTTGCAGCAAGTGTTTCAAAACCTGATAACGAACGCGATAAAATATAATAACAAACCAAGAGGGATCATCGATATCCATTCAGAGTCTGATCATCAATATCATTATTTCCATTTCAGTGACAATGGATCTGGAATTGCCAATTCAGATTTAGACAAAATATTCAGAAAGCAACAAACGCTTAATAAAACTGACCGGTATGGAAATAAAGGAACCGGCATAGGGCTGGCCAAAGTAAAAAATATTGTTGAATCAATAGGAGGAAATATCTCTGTCACTTCCAGGTTACATAAAGGAACGGATTTTAAAATTTGCTTCCCATTAAGTTGTAAAAAGTTGACTGCATAAAGAGGAAATTGAAATCTTACTGACACACACATTCCATCAAATTAGAAATCCGAAAAATTTGTTGCTTTACTGCATCCTCAATGAATAAATTGAACAACTTAAGAATTGTTGTATTAGCGAACCGAGAACTTGCCTACCGGCAGGCAGGTTGAAAAGTATAATGGCAAGTGATTGATTTTGAAATTCAGTTTTTTGTTAGATTGCGTGCTATAATAGTAATACCAAATGCTCTGTGTTATTTTGTTTGATATCTTTAATTCAGAATGATAATTCTTAAACCATTTGACAGAAAAGATTTTGAAAGACTTATTAATTGGGTTGATAATGAAGAAATATTAGCTCAATTCGGAGGACCAATATTTTCGTTTCCATTGACAATAAAACAGCTTGAAGAGTATAAAAATGACAAGCAAAGACTTTCATTTAAAGTAGTTGACCAATTAAGTAAAACAACTATCGGACACGCTGAACTTTTTCCGTCAAACGATAATACAACAATGAAAATTTGCAGAGTTCTAATTGGGGATAAAATAAATCGTGGACAAGGATTTGGACAACGAATAATAAATGAACTTTTGAAAATATCATTTTTAAAGCCTGGCAAAGAAAAAGTAGAACTTAATGTTTATGATTGGAATAGAAATGCTATCAAGTGCTATGAAAAAGTTGGTTTTATCATAAATCCAGGCAAAATATCTAAATCAGAAGTAACAGGGAATATTTGCACAGCAATCAATATTACAATTGACAAACAACATTGGACTAATGTTTTATGACTTTCAGCATCCTATTTCCGGATGACCTCTTCACCATCTACAAACTAAAGTCTGGCGAGGATAACAGTCAGGAAGAGCGGACTTATTTTTAGCAACTTTAGTTCATCGTGCCTCAAGAGTTATTCCTTTGCGTTTTGCATAGTCTTCATAAAAATCCCAACCCATGCCAACAACAGCATTTTTTTCAAGAATAATTGGAGTTTGTTGTTCCTTAGTAATGGCGCCATCGGCCTTGTTAACATCAGTGTAGTACCATAAAATTTCCATTGTATTACCAGCTGTATCAGTTTTAAAATCCCTGCTAAAAGGATTGTTTATAATAATGCTTTGTTTCTTCGTCACAAAACTGGTAGTAGTATACGTTTGTATTTTTTGAATTCCCCCCATTACTTCCAGCACTTTATTTTTAGAAACCCCAAGGTCAATTTTTAATAAATTAGCCTGGTTATAAGATCCCACCTCAGTTCGCGATGGCTTTTTTGGAAGGATTTGCGCGTAAATGTTATTGACGGTAAGTGTTAATGCAAATAATAGTATAGCTGCTGGTTTCATATATTTCGATATAAGTTTAATTGGTAAATTATTTATTATTTTACATCAAACGTACTGTAATAAACTAACACAGCAAAAATCAGGCAAAAAAAAGCTGCTCAATTCTCGCTAACGTAACAGACGTTTGCATCTGGTTCGTGACATTGAAACAGGCGGTGAAACAACTGTATTAGTTTATTTATGCACAATTCAAATAAATTGTGCATGTTTAGGCAGTTAATATCTACTCATAGTTTGAATAAAATTCAACAACCAAAAATAAATGCCGCAACAGCATCTACTCCTCCTGTAAGAACACCAACGAGAAAACGGAATTACTCCCTTGGCCCGGCCAACAAATTGACGACAAGAAATTGCCTGCAAAAATGTATGTCGATTATGTAAGGGTCTATCAAAAAAAGTGATTGTAAAGAAACCTGTATCATTTTTAAGCAATTTGAATAAAATACTACCTTACTATTTGCAAAAAAATTCCGAAAAACGTTTGCTGATGCAAATAAAATCTTCGTTTTTTATTCCTTTATTGCAGAAATAGAAAAAGATATTTTTTGAATAGATCAATTTCCCATCCATTTATTAAGAGTTATTTGTGTTTAAAATCTTTCTTTGCAAGAAATAACAAATTAATAAATAATCTTGTTTTCAGTATCCCGTTTATCTTAATAAATCTGACGATATTTGCAATAAAGTTGCGCTCCCAAAGTTTATATCCGTTCAAAATAGATTAAATTCCTATTCATCATGAGTGATTTTTCATATATAACAAGTTCCCATCCGGGCTACATCGAAAACTTGTATTCTGATTTTAAAAAAGATCCGGAAAGTATAGACATTGATTTGAGAAAATTCTTTGAAGGTTTTGATTTTGCTTTGTCTAATCAAAACGGCCATTCAAAATCAGGCACGGATGTAGCGGCGCCGGTAAGTGAATTTTCTGTAGGTAATCTTGGAAAAGAATTTGGTGTTTACCAGCTTATTCTTGCTTACCGCAAAAAAGGACATCTAGTTGCTAAAACCAATCCCATACGGGAAAGAAAAGACCGCAGAGCTAACCTGGCGCTGTCCTATTTCGGCTTGAACGATGGTGATCTTGATACAGAATTTGAAGCAGGAAAATTTGCCGGAATTGGCAGGGCTCCTTTAAAAATAATAGTCACTCATTTAAAAAAGTGCTATACTGAATCAGTAGGTATTGAATTTGACTCTCTGAACGACCCTCGAAAAATAGATTGGATTATAAACGCTGCCGAGCACACCATGCTGGAACCCGTGTCGCTGAATCAAAAACGCAGGATACTTCAAAAGCTGAACGAGGGAGTGATGTTTGAAAAATTTCTTCATACTAAATATGTGGGCCAAAAACGATTTTCGCTGGAAGGTGGAGAAAGTACCATAGCCGCATTGGATGCCATCATCAATACAGCAGCCGATCATGAGGTACAGGAAGTCGCCATCGGCATGGCACACAGGGGCAGGCTAAATGTGCTTGCGAATATCCTTGGCAAAACTTATGAGCAGATATTTACTGAGTTTGAGGGAAATGCAAAAGTGGATTCAACAATGGGAAGCGGAGATGTCAAATACCATAAGGGTTTCAGCAGTGAAGTAAAAACTTTCAACGGAAAAACGGTTCACTTAAAACTATCTCCCAATCCGTCGCATCTCGAAGCAGTAGATCCCGTCGTATTGGGGTTTGCAAGAAGCAAAGCGGATGCTATTTATAATAGCGATTACGATAAAATATTACCCATTCTGCTCCATGGCGATTCAGCCGTGGCAGGACAGGGTATTGTTTACGAAATACTACAAATGAGTGGCCTGCAGGGATATCTTACCGGCGGCACACTTCATTATATTATTAATAACCAGGTTGGTTTCACTACAGATTTTGAAGATGCACGCACCTCCAATTATTGTACTTCAGTTGCGTCCACTATTAATGCGCCTGTTTTTCATGTAAATGGAGACGACGTGGAGGCGGTTGTAAAAGTTTCGCAGATCGCCATAAAATATCGCCAGGAATTTAATACCGATATTTTTATAGACATGGTTTGCTATCGCCGTCATGGGCATAATGAGGGAGATGATCCCAAATTTACGCAGCCTGGCTTATATTCTCTTATTGAAAAACAAGCGAATCCTCGCGAAGTGTATGTAGAGTGGCTTAAACTTCACGGAGAGGACGGTGCTGCACAAGTAGCCAAAGAAATGGAAGAAAAATATTGGAAAGAACTGCAGGAACGCCTTGATGAGATTAAGCAAAATCCACTTCCTTACAGCTATCAAACGCCGGAGCTTTGGTGGCAAAGCCTGAGAGAGGCCAAACCGGAAGACTTTAAAGCTTCACCAATAACAGGGGTAACCAAGGACGAAATAGAAAAATTATTTAACGCCATTATGAAATGGCCGGAGGATTTTACACCACTGAGAAAAATTAAAAAGATACTACAGGATAAAATTTCGCTGTTTGATAAGGAACAGAAATTTGACTGGGCTACCGGCGAATTACTTGCGTATGCGAGTATCCTGGATGAAGGCAAGGATGTGCGTATGAGCGGACAGGATGTAAGGCGCGGCACCTTCAGCCACCGGCACGCTGTGTTGAGAGATGAAAAAAACGACAATTATTATAATCGCTTGAGCGACATTTCAGACAAGCAGGGGAAAATGAGAATCTGGGATTCCTTGTTGAGTGAGTACGCGGTTATGGGTTTTGAATATGGATACGCAATGGCCAATCCGAATGCGTTGGTATTATGGGAAGCTCAGTTTGGTGATTTTGCCAATGGTGCGCAAACAGTGATTGACGAATTTATTTCGGGAACTGAGCAAAAATGGAACAGAATGAATGGACTGACTGTTCTACTTCCCCACGGCTATGAAGGCCAGGGACCAGACCACAGCAGTGGCCGCATAGAACGATTTTTACAGATGTGCGCTGAATTGAACTTGGTTATTACCAATGTTACCACCGCCGCCAATTTTTTTCATGTGTTAAGAAGGCAACTGGCATGGCCTTTCAGAAAGCCGTTAATCAACTTTTCTCCCAAAGCCAATCTTCGCCATCCGGGCGCTTACAGCAAAATCGAAGAATTCACAAAAGGAGGTTTCAGGGAAATGCTTGATGATGATAGCATTGCCGATACATCTTTAGTCACAAAGGTTTTATTTTGCTCCGGAAAAATATATTTTGACCTGAATGAAAAAAGAGAAAAAGACGAACGGAAAGATGTGGCCATTATAAGGATGGAGCAATTTTATCCCTTACCGCAAGATCAAATAGATGCTCTGTACAAAAAATACGATAAAGCCATTTGGTATTGGGTGCAGGAAGAACCGCTGAATATGGGTGCTGCATCCTTTTTGCGCATGAACCTGACTTCTATCAATTTTGGTGTCATAAGCAGGCAGCCCAGCGCCGCCACTTCTACGGGCTATTCAAAAGTTCATAAAGAAGAGCAGGAAGAAATTTTGAATACGGCTTTTTCTATTTGAGGAGGGAAAAGGGCGACGACCGACAACTGACGACCGACAACCAGGGAAAACGAGAATCGTCAATGGGTTCTGCGCAAAATAAGAATCATCTGAATTAATTTGTTTACTGTAAAAAATTAATTCTTGTTCCAAACCAGTCCACTTCGGGAGGTTCGACTAGGCCATAAACACATTTCCCCCACTTTGCTTTTGTGTATTTCTCTTTTTAGCTTAGGTTTGTAAATCTTAATAAATATTCATGCCAATAGAAATAAAAGTGCCTACAGTAGGCGAAAGCATTAATGAAGTGACCCTGACCAAATGGATCAAAAAAGATGGGGATTATGTAGAAAGAGATGAAGTGATCGCGGAACTGGAAAGCGAAAAAGCCACCTTTGAGATCAACGCGGAGAAAGCGGGTATCTTACATACCGTCGCTAAAGAAGATGATAATTTGCAGATAGGAGATGTAGTAGGAACTATTGATGACGCCGCGGAAAAACCGGCGGGTAAAGAAGCCCCGGTACAAGAAAAGCAGGAAGCTCCAAAAGCAGCAGTAAAAGAAGAAACTAAATTTGAAGCTCCGGATGTAACGATCATTAAGCCGGAAGAAAATAAACCAAGAGAAAAAGAAAACATAAAAGCTACTCCCGTAGCCGCCGCGATACTGGCAGAGAAAAAGTTAGATGTATCCACAGTCAAGCCCACGGGGCCACATGGCAAAATCACCAAGAATGATGTAATGGATGCGCTCGCCAATCCGGGTAGAGCGATCGGAAAAGAAATGTTCAGCCGCGAAGAGAAGACCCAGAAAATGACGAATCTTCGCCGCACCATCAGCCGCCGATTGGTAGAAGCAAAAAATAGCACGGCCATGCTGACTACGTTCAATGAAGTGGACATGGGTCCAATCATGGAATTGAGAAAAAAATATAAAGAAGTATTTAAGAAGACACACGAAGTCAATCTTGGTTTTATGAGCTTCTTTATAAAAGCCTGCTGCTTTGCCCTGCAGGAATGGCCATCAGTAAATGCGCGTATTGATGGCGACAATATTGTATTGCACGAGTTCTGCGATATATCGATTGCTGTATCCTCTCCTAAAGGTTTGGTAGTGCCCGTGATAAGAAACGCAGAAAGTCTTAGCATGGCAGAAATAGAAAAAGAAGTGGTTCAACTTGCTTTAAAGGCAACGGAAAGTAAACTCACTATTAAGGAAATGACCGGGGGAACTTTTACCATTACCAATGGCGGCGTTTTCGGTTCTTTAATGAGTACCCCTATTCTCAACATACCCCAAAGTGCCATTCTTGGAATGCATAATATTGTTGAAAGACCCATGGCGGTAAATGGACAGCTAGTGATCAAGCCAATGATGTATATCGCGCTAAGCTACGATCACAGGGTAATTGACGGACGCGAATCAGTAAGTTTCTTAGTACGTGTAAAAGAAATGCTTGAAAATCCTGAGCAACTTCTATTTGGAAAAGACCCCGTCAAAGCCCTTCTTCAGCTTTAATTTCTTTTGAAGAATTTTTGGAAGTTGCGTGGAGCCTTTGCAACTAAGTAAACTCATTAAAAAACTCTCCAAAAGTCACAGACGATAAAACTTTCTAAAAGTTGTATAAAGAAAAAAATCTGCTTACATGAATAACGATGAATCATCTTTTCCTAAGAAAGGAAATCACTTTCATCGGTATTTACAATATGCTTCTGCAGTTCTCAATAACTATAATGGCAAAGAGCCTTTTCATCTCTATTTAAAAAAATATTTTTCGGCGAATAAAAAGCACGGCTCTCGCGACAGGAAATTCATTACCGCTCTTTGCTACTATTATTTTCGCCTGGGGTTCGGCGTCAAATCTACTATTTCTATCGAAGAGAAATTGATACTCGCAATATTTCTAATCGAAAAAGAACCATCGGCGACATTGGAAAGTTTCAAGCCAGAATGGAACCAGCGTATTCATCTCAGTATCGATCAAAAGTTGGAAATAATACAAGACGTTTTTAATGCAGAAAAAATATTTCCGTTCAGACATGAATTAAGTGATCAAATTACCTTCAGAAAATTTTCTTTATCATTTTTAATTCAACCAAAATTATTTATAAGGATAAGGCCCGGCTACCAGACCTCAGTTTTTGACAAATTGAAATCAGCAAATAATTCGTTTGAAAGAAAAAGTGAAACCTGTCTTACATTTACCAACAATGAAAAACTGGACGACATTCTTAAAATTGACAAAGAAGCCGTAATACAGGATTACAATTCACAGAAAACAGTGTCGCTCTTAGCATTAAGCTTTCAACCTTCAGCCTTAAGCATTTCGATATGGGATTGCTGCGCCGCGAGCGGAGGAAAATCAATTCTTGCTTACGATCTCTTAAAGAATATAGAACTAACGGCAAGCGACAGCCGAAAAAACGTTCTGGAGAACCTAAAAAAGCGTTTTGAAAAAGCAGGAATAAAAAAATATCATTCATTTGTAGCTGATCTTTCAACTTCCCGACCTGTAAAAGATATTGAAGGAAATTTGTTTGATGTAATTATCGCTGACGTTCCCTGCTCCGGCTCAGGCACCTGGAGCCGCACACCTGAGCAAATTCATTTCTTTAAAAAAGAAAGTATTTCAGCCTATTCTTCTTTGCAAAGGAAAATTGTAACCAACGTCGCAAAATCTCTAACGGAAAATGGACAACTTCTTTATATTACCTGTTCGGTTTTTAAAGAAGAAAATGAAGAAAACGTAAACTATATTCAGAAGGAATTAAATCTACAATTGACACAAAGTAAATACCTGAATGGATATGAAATGCAGGCGGACACGCTGTTTGTGGCGTTATTTACCACTTCGAAAAAATAGAAATACCTATTATTTGTTTATTTACTGATTCAATCTTTTTTATCATTAAGCCGATTGTAAAAACTGATTAATTTCTTCTCTTCATTTTGCCAATTGTATTTTTTACGGGCACTTTGACAATTTTGCTTTAAACGATTATACAGCAAATGATCGTCTAATAAAATGTTGAGGGATTTTTCAATGGCAGCAACCGACATATCATCTAACAAAAGTGCTACTTCAAATTCATCATTGATTCTTTTGTATTCAGGAAAATTCATGGTTATTTGTGGCAATTCATTTTGTATGTAATCGAAAAACTTATTAGCAAGCGATAAAAGTTGACTTTTACCCAACGCTTCTACAAGGTTGATTCCGGCGTACGCATTTTGAGTGATGTCATCTAATTCCTTTGGTAAAAATTTTCCCTCAAATATCACTTTGGATTGCAGTTGGTTTTCGTTTGTAATCTCTATCGCTTCGTCCAAAAAATTCCCATCACCATAAATATGCAAAACTGCATTTATATTTTTCATAGCAGGAATTAAATATTCAAAGCCTCTTCCTTCGTTCACACTGCCCTGGTACAATAAAACTTTTTCATTAATTTGATTCGCGCTTGTGTGGAACGCTTTCAGCAAAGGCACATTTCTAATGACTTCATAATTTACCCTATAATTTTTACAAAACTCATTAGCTATTCCTTCGCTGACCGTATATCCCTTTATAAATTTTGGAACAAAATTTCTTTCAATAAAATGCCACACACGGTAGACACGGGGCCGCGTTACAATCTCTTTCAATTGCGAAAAATATTCGTGAGCGTCATAAACTCTTGCTTTTCTTCTCAGAACGGAAGCAAAGTACACGGGTAACATCGTGTCGAGATCAATACAGCAAAGCACATCTGCTTTTTGAAACAGCAAATAAAAAAAAAGCTTTATGTTGTACTCGCAGTAAAATCCAAAACCCCTTTTGAAGAAAAGTGGTATTCTCTTTTGGTTATAAGATTTATTTTCTAATACAGCACAATCATTGAATTTCCTGCCAATCAATTTTATTTCATATCCGCTTTCTACCAAACTATTGCAGATGCGAATCATTCGTTGGTCATAATTCAAATCATTGGTGACTGTAAAAATTATTCGCATCAGATATTTATGTGTTTCATTTCTTTAAGTAACTTTTCACCTGTATGATTATCTTATCATGAACCATTTGCCATTTTTGATTATCGCCGATATGATCATTGTGAAAAATAGGAATAAAAATACCACCCACCTTTTTTATTTCTTTAATAAGGCCTAATATTTCTACCAGGGCTTTCTCAGGTGATTTTTTAGAATAGTAAACAAAAGTAGCATCCATGCACGCTACAGGAAAAATTTTCAGATCCGTCATTTCCTCATTTTTCAAATCATAAAAATAAAACGGCTTACACGTACCTGCGCGAAACCCGGCAGCGCCTGGATATCCCATTGAATAATCTTCTGTGATGCCAGCAGCCAACAAAGCGTTGTAGGTTTCGGATAGGCGAAACCTTAAAAAATGCTGCCTGCTTTTTTTTATTTTTTCTCCTGACAAATCTTCAAGCCTTGCCTTTTCTATGGAAATTTTCTCTGGGAAATCAGATGAATAAAATGAAGGATGAATCCCTGTATTGCTATAAACACTTATTTCTGCTATAAGTGATTTCATCGTAGGACTTTTGTAATCAAGGTTTCTATCGTGCTTCGTTTTATCAGCGAGCAAAAAGAAAAAAATGGTATTTAATTTATTTTTTAAAATACCGTCTTTCAATCCATCATAAACATCCCACGGATCTTTTTGTCGTTTTAAAAGAGTGCTGTTTCTATTTATAATGTTCCTGAATTTAAACTTTGCAAGATCTTTTAAAGAACCTCCAATTACTCTTCCCAGGCTTCTTCCTTTAAATTTATACGCCACATCTATATCGTAGGTAAAAATGGCATCAAACTCACGGGATTTTAATTTTAGCGAAGGAAATTTTTCCATGAGAAGATCTCTAAAACTATTGATCCAAATATCCACCACAGGCTTTTGCAAAAAATTATTTTGAAAAGCTAATGAACTGCTTGCTCTAAATCTTCCAAATTCATCCTGCGGAAAAGGCAAATATTCTTCATAACGGCTAACCATGTAAAATACTGCTGAAAAAATATCGAAACCCAAATCATCATCCTCGTTTGCAAAAAAAACTTTTGTTTGATGTTTTTCGACTATTTCAATTTCCTGCGTCGTAATATTATTTTCGAAAAGTAATGGAGAAGATTTTATAAAAAACCCGCTCGTGTTCCTGAATTTGGAATAGCTTATTTTTTCTCCGGGATGACTTGCAAATTCGTCTACATTAACCGTACAGCGGTATGGCATGCCCAATTGATGTTTGAAAATTAAATCAAAAACATAATTGCATCTCGTTGATTTTTCTAAAAAATATATGAGCAACATAATTTTTAACACTGGCCATTAAGCACCTCCAATCGTCTATTTTTATACGTTTCCTTTATTTTGTCAAAGATGGTAAAGTTGTATCATTTTAATTACCCACACAAAATGCTTTTGGTAAGGCTAAATAAAAAGATAGATTTTTTGTTGGTTTACTGAATTCCCAGGTTAGAGTATAAAATCCGTACTTTTCCGAAAAAAAGAGGCATGAAACAAATCGCTAAACTTATTGTCACATTTTTATTCATTTCAATGATTTCCCGGACAGCCTTCTCACAATATAAAACAAATAAGATGCTTGAAAAAAGATTACAAGTTTTGATCGACTCTTTTCATGGAACTGCAGGCGTTTATGTGCGCAATTTAAAAACAGGCAAAGAAGTAGCGATCAATGCGGATACCATTTTCCCAACTGCAAGTATCATAAAGGTGCCGATTTTGATTGGCATGTTCAATAAAATCGATTCAGGCATTTTTACTTATCACCAGCCGGAAGTCTACCTGGACAGCATGGCCCATGGTGGATCGGGACTCATGCAATATTTTAAAGACAGTACAAAAGTGGATTTGAATGTCGCGATTACTTTAATGATTTCGCACAGTGATAATACGGCAGCGAGGTGGTGCGAAAAATTGGCGGGTGGAGGTGTGGAAATTAATGCCTGGCTATCAGAACATGGATTCGAATTCACACGTCTCAATTCGCGCACCGCAGGGCGTGAAAAAGATGCCGAAAAATTTGGATGGGGACAAACAACGCCAAGACAAATGGCAAACCTGATGGTGCTGATCCGCGAAGGGAAAGCAGTAAGCCCTGCTGCAAGCCAACGCATGTATCGCGACCTTACACATGTTTTTTGGGACGAGTATGCTCTTTCGCAGATCCCGCCTTACGTGCAGGCAGCTTCCAAACAAGGAATGGTAGACGCATCCAGGTCGGAAGCCGTGTTAGTGAATGCGCCACATGGTGATTACGTTTTTTATATTGCTACAAAGAATAATAAAGACCAAAGATGGGTGCCGGAAAATGAAGCGTGGCAATTGGCGCGTGACGTATCTTCGGTATTATGGAATTATTTTGAACCACATTATGGCTGGGAACCCGCACCAGGTGCGGAAAAGTATAGATATTAATTCTTGTATTTTTCAGCAGGCAAATAAATTTCGTTTTTTATTTTGGAAATACCTTTTTTGCTCCAAACAGAAATTAATTTAGGAGATCAATCAGGCAACTCCCAAATCTTTAGCAACCTTCTTCATGTATTCAAACGCGGGATCATATTCATTGGGAATATCGCCATCCAGGATCGCTTCGCGAACGGCCGTTTTTATTTCACCCACAATTCTTGACGGAGGCAATCCAAATTCTCTCATAATAATTTCACCTGTAATCGGTGGTTGCCAGTTTCTAAGGTGATCCAATTCTTCTACTTCCTTCAAACGTCTTTCTACCATTTCAAAATTGGCAAGAAAGCGCTGCACCTTCTGTTTATTTTTTGAAGTGATGTCCGCTTTACAAAGTGTCATCAGGTTTTCAATATCATCACCCGCGTCAAAAATTAATCTTCGTATAGCCGAGTCCGTTATATTCTCTTTGGTAAGGCTTATTGGCCGCAGGTGAAGTTCTACCATTTTTCGGACGAATTTCATTTTATCAGTTAAGGGAAGCTTTAGCTGCGCAAATATCTTAGGAACCATTCTCCCTCCTATTACTTCGTGCCCGTGAAAAGTCCAGCCATGACCGGGTTCAAATTTTTTCGTAGCTGGCTTGGCAATGTCATGCAATATGGCCGCCCAGCGCAGCCAAAGATCACCAGTATTCGGCACAATATTGTCCAACACCTGTAGCGTATGATAAAAATTGTCTTTGTGACCTTTACCATCAATGTATTCCGCGCCTGCGAGCGCCACCATCTGTGGGAAAATAATCTGCAATAGCCCTGAACGATATAGCAGGTCGAAACCAACAGATGGCTTTGGAGTCATGATGATTTTATTGATCTCATCAACAATCCTTTCGGTGCTTACAATTTTAATCCTCTCAGGGTGTTGTTTTATTGCATCGAAAGTTTCAGTGGAAATCGTGAAATTTAACTGCGATGCAAAACGAATCGCACGCATCATTCGTAATGGATCATCACTAAAAGTCTGTCCTGGAGGAAGCGGCGTTTTGATCAACTTATTTTCTATATCAGCAAGTCCATCCAGTGGATCAAGTAATTTCCCAAAATCCTTTTTATTAAGGCTAACAGCAAGCGTGTTAATCGTGAAGTCCCTGCGCAACCTGTCTTCATCAATGGTTCCAGGCAAAACTTCAGGCTTGCGGCTATCGAGATTGTAGCTCTCTTTGCGAGCGCCAACGAATTCAATTTCAAAATGATTCTTTTGGTCATCATTACCGTTTCGCAACAAGATTTTTATCTGGGCCGTTCCGAAATTTTTGAAAAAATGTACCGTTGGTTTTGGCTTAAATTTTTCGGCAGCTTTTTCAGCAAGCATGATGCCATCGCCAATGCAAACAATATCGGCATCTTTCGTAGGACGATTTAATATCTTATCGCGAACAAACCCACCAATCAAGTATGCAGGCGTTGCAAGTTCAGCAGCCGCCTCACTTATTTTTTTTAAAATCAAAAGCTCTCCGTCCGTACAATTAATATCCATTCTGCAAAAGTAATTTGATAAATGGTTTAAATCACAAATTGTTAGTTAGTGCCTATGAATTCAGCCAACAAATCGCGGAAAAAAGAGTAAATAGAAATCGCGGAAAAAAGCTAGTTTACTGTAAGCGGAGATCTTTTGGCAGACAATTTATGGGAAAATATTTTATATTAATTTGCGTTCGACCCAAAGTGGTACTCAATAAAAAAAATTTGCATCTATGTCAAAACAAAGCGCCGGCATTCTCTTATATCGTTTAAAAAATAAAGTTTTATATGTGTTGCTTGTGCATCCCGGCGGCCCGTTTTGGGCAAAGAAAGATATCGGCACCTGGTCAATCCCGAAAGGAGAATTAGAAGAAAGTGAAAACGCTTTCGACGCCGCTAAAAGAGAAGCATCTGAGGAAACAGGCATCAAGCTGGAATATTTTGATCCCTCTTTATTTCATGAACTAAAACCTGTGAAAATAAAAAGTGGGAAAACAATTTTCACCTGGGCTGTCGAGGGGGATTTTGATATAAGTAAATTGACAAGCAATTTCTTCGAAATGGAATGGCCACCTAAATCAGGAATAAAAGAACAGTTTCCAGAAATACATAAAGCGGGATGGTTTACTATTGAGGAGGCAAGAATAAAGATCAACACCGGTCAAGTCCCGATTTTGGAAGAGATTGTCGAGATGCTCAAACATTAGCATCAAACACAAAAATTAAGAAAATAAAAATTCTGATTATTTGTCTTTTTACTGTTTACAATATACCGGGATTAGAGGAGGCAATCAATTGAAACTTGTCTCCGTCGAACAAACCCTTATCACTTAGTTTTAAATGCGGGATTACCAACAATGCCATAAAAGACAACGTCATGAATGGCGCCGATAATTTTGATCCAAGCCTCTTTGCATCCCGATCCATATCAGCATACATTTCCGCCACTTTATAGCCGTCTTCGTTGCTCATCAGTCCGGCCACAGGTAAAGGAAGAATTTTACCGGATTGCATATCGACTGAGTCAGCAACACTAATTCCGCCTTTTGATTTTATAATACTGTTTACGGCTTCACAAATACTTTTATCATCTACCCCAACAGCAATGATATTATGACTGTCGTGTGCGACAGAGGAAGCGATCGCACCATTTCTTAAACCAAAACTTTTTACAAACGATTTAGCCACAGGTGCATCATGATAACGATTCACCACCACCATTTTCAAAATATCATTTTCAACATCGCTTTCATAAAAACCGCTATTGTCTACAGAAAAGTTAACTTCTGACGCCGCAATTTTATTAGTAATTAACTGACCATCCACGGCTTCAATAATTTCTCCTGAGAAATCTGCAATCTTAATTTTAAAATCATCCGGATTTTTTATTGAGCACTTGAAATTATTGACAAGCGCAGATGGTTGAGTTTTAATTTTTGAGATATTTTTTTCGGCAACCAATTCGCCATTGATATACGTAGCTTCCACGTCAAAATCCTTTAAATCTTCAAGCAGAATGAAGTCGGCGGGATCGCCATCTTTCAATAAACCAACATTCATATTATAATGCTTGACAGGATTAATACAGGCTGCTTTTAGTACTTTGAATACATCAATCCCTTTAGCAACGGATCTTTTACAGAGCTCATTAATGTGGCCTTTTACCAAACTGTCGGGATGCTTGTCATCACTGCAAAACATCATTTCATCCCCATAGTCATTTAGTAAATCAACCAGTGCTTCAAAATTTTTTGCAGCGCTTCCTTCGCGAATCAGAATTTTCATTCCGTATTTCAATTTATCCAACGCTTCTTCTTTTGTAAAACATTCATGATCCGTGCTGATGCCTGCTTCAATATATTTTTTCGCGTCATCGCCGCGCAGCCCCGGAGCATGACCATCCACGGGTTTGTTGTATTTTTTTGCCGCGTTTATTTTTGCATATACTTCTTCATCATGGTGCAGCACTCCCGGAAAATTCATCATCTCACTCAAATAATAAATATCTTTCGTGGATAAAAGTTGATCTACTGCCTCTGCGTTAAGGGTGGCGCCAGCAGTTTCAAACACCGTAGCAGGTACACAGCTTGGCACACCAAAATGAAATTTAAAAGGAACCGTTTTACCGTTACTAATCATAAATTGTACACCTTCCATTCCGCACACATTAGCAATCTCATGTGGATCGCTAATGGTGGCAACCGTTCCATGCACCACCGCCAATTTTGCAAACTCTGAAGGAACAAGCATTGAGCTTTCTATATGAACATGGGCATCTATAAATCCCGGAGTGATGAAAGGAAAACCTTTTCGTTGATCGCCAACTCTTTCCACAGATTTTATCAGCCCGTTCTCAACAAATATTTTTCCAAAGAAAATCTCTTTCGATTCGATCTCGACAATATTACCTTCGATTTTTAAATCCATAATTTGATGATTTTATTCTTTGAGGTATGAAATTCGTTTTAAGAAAGCAGACGCTAAGAAGTTAAAATACCTCAGAAAGGCAAATTATTTATTGGCAAAATATTTATCGCCCAGCGCTTGATCATCACTATAAATATCCTTGTAGAAAATAATCTTACCATCTTTACCTACACAAGTAAAATATTCGATGTAAAGCGGTAATCTGTTTTTAACCATTACCGTTTTACGAGCTTTATTTGCGATCCATGTTTTTAATGAATCTATATTGTAGCGCATCGGGTGGTTGGGTGCAGATGAAATACTGTCTTCTTTAGCGATATAAAATGCCAGTGCTTCCCACTTCTGTACACGCACGCACCCATGGCTCAATGCCCGATTTGAATTATCGAACAAATATCTTTGATTGGTGTCGTGCAAATACACGCTATACGGATTACTAAAATTGAATTTAAAAATTCCCAACGCGTTGTCGTCCCCACTCCCCTGCACTATTTTCCAGGGAATGCCATTCTTATATTTCGACCAGTTCACGGAAAATGGATCTACTTCATCTCCTTTGTAATCTACCAGACTGAATCCTTTTCTATAAAGATATCCCGGATCTTTTTTTAAGGCCGGTAAAATTTCTTTTTTGATAATACTTTCCGGAATAGTCCAGTTGGGAAAAATAACCAAGTTGGAAATTTCGGAATGCAAAACCGGCGTTTGGTTTGTAGGTTTACCTACAATCACCTTAGACTTGAATACCACGGTATCATGATCCCAAAGTTCCAGGTAAAATCCCGGAATATTTACCCAAACATAGGTTTCCGGCAATAGAGGAAGGCTTTTGTAACGATCAAGCGTAATCGCAATTCGCCTGAACTTTTCATTATCATTATCATTCAATAAGCTAACTGTTCCGTCCCCGGCTTTTCCATCCATTTTTAGTTTTTCGTAGCCCTGGTATTTTTTTACCTCATCACTTAATTTTACAGAATCAGGAAGCTGTAATAAACTATCATTTGCAAAACCTTCCTGCATTAGTCTTTTGTGAAGTTGTTTTTGAAATGCAAGGGTATCTGTATATGGGAAATCGATATGAAGATATTTTTTCGTGTCCATAGAATCTACAAATCCCTTAAGTCCTTCTTTCAATAATGCATAGTGCATGTTAGCCGGTTCCACACTTTGAAAAATCTGTGTAAGTTCCTTTACAGCTAGTGTTTTATTAAGATTGGCTATAAAAAAAGAATTTACAATACTATCTTTTGTAGCCATAGAAATACTGTCAGCAATTATCCTTCCTTCCTTTAAATCCTTTAGTGTTTTCATAAAGGCATCACTCAACATTAAATCGGCTTTTGTCCATGCTATCGCATCCATTCTTACCATCGAATCGCTGCTTATCCTTTTGCGCAAAGAATCTAATTCATGATAATGATAGTCCTCTGGATAAAGGCCGTAATATTTTGAATTCTTTATAAACTCAAACATTGAATCCGCTATAGGATTCCAACTTTCTTCCTTGCTCCAAATACTCTTGAAATCGTTTTTATCGTAAAACGCGTTGACAATTTGAAATTGAGCCAACCTGAGCGAATCGCTTATTTTTCCGTTATTTTCCTTTGCAAAATGCAATACCGACTTAATATTATCTGATACCTGGTCATCCATTTTCTCAGGCACTTTCACAATTTCCTTTTTCTTTATTTCCGTATGCGTGTTGCACCCTAACCAACAGATGAATAAAAACAGTATTGAGAGTTTTTTAATTATATTCACTTTCAGAAGCATAGATGCTTTTCGATTTTGATTATTTAATTCTAACCGGCAATGTTTATGAACAGGATTTGCAGAAGCAGGAATTTAATACAAATATCTGTGGTAATTTTCATTTTTCACATTACTCTTACTAAATACGTCCTAGGTCAATCAAAAATAGGGAATAAGTACGGCTTGCATGTAATTAATGATACCAAAGTTTTGCAAAATGAACTTGACCTTGATTCCAACAAAAAAATGGAAGACCTGCGGAAATTGATTCCAGGTATTCAACTGGATTTGAGGTATGCTTCGGTTCACAATTTTATGCACGAAAAACTATATCCGTCCACCAATACCACTTTTCTTCGCAAACCGGCAGCGGATTCTTTAAAGAAGGTTATTGAGTTTCTTAAGAGCAAAAATTTAACGATTAAAATTTTCGACGCATACCGGCCTTATTCTGTAACTGAAAAAATGTGGGAAGAAGTTAAAGACAGCCGGTATGCCGCCGATCCTTCCAAAGGCAGCGGACATAACCGGGGAACGGCGGTAGATCTCACTCTTATTGATCTAAAAACAAATGAAGAACTTAACATGGGAACAGGCTTCGATAATTTTACTGATTCGGCGCACATTAATTTTATAGATCTTCCTCGAGAGGTTTTAAAAAACAGAAGCATCTTAAGAAGTACCATGGAAAAATTTGGTTTTATCCAATTAACAACGGAATGGTGGCATTATTATTTACCTAATTCTTCCTCTTATGAAATACTGGATATTTCTTTTAAGGATTTAAAAAAAATGGACAAAAACTAAATCAGCGAGAGTCAGATTTCAAAGAGTCTTTTAATTTTTCAATCAATAGCATGCTTGCGGGACAGTATTCAATATTTTGTTTGTTTATGTAGAAATAATCTTTCTGCGGATGCCTATTGAAATGAGGGAAATCTGCACAATCAGCAGGTCTTACTTTGTAAATACCGCACATATTTGTCTTTAAGACGAGGAACTGGCATGGTTGCGATTCATTCAACCAGTCGCCGGTTTTTTCTTCCTTGTATAGCCATTTCTCTTTAAAATTTTTCGGGGTCATTCCAAGATGTTCCGAAATACGTTTTATATCTTTTGGCGTATACGTTGGACTCATCTTTTTGCAGCAATTAGCGCAATGAAGACAGTTCACTTCTTCCCATACTTCTTTTTCGGTTTCTGCCACGATCTTATCAAACTCTTTGGGAGGATTGTTATCTGTCCGTGTTATAAAAGAGCGCAGGGTTTTCTTGTTGGCCTGAAATTTTCGTTTTAATCTTTTCAGATAAATCGTTTGCATGTAGTGGGATAGATTACTGTTTTAAGGATTGAATTATTTTAGGAGATAAAATTAATGTATAATTTACGATAATTTCACAACGTATAGTAAAGCAATAAATAATTCACTTTCTTAATCAGCAATATTTAGATGTGGGAAGCATATAAAAAAGGTTTTAAAGCGTATCTGCAATTAGAGAAATCCTTGTCAGGAAATTCGGTAGAGGCGTATGTACATGACATTGAAAAGTTCACTCAGTTTCTTGCAATGAACCAAATAACAAAAAGTCCAAATGAAATTGAACTGGAGCATCTTGAAGATTTTTTGAAATGGATTAATGAACTTGGAATGACACCTTCATCGCAGGCAAGGATTATTTCCGGACTGAAAGGTTTTTATAAATTTTGTATCCAGGAGCAAATAACCAAAGTAAATCCAACGGAGCTATTAGAAGCGCCAAAACTACCCAAACATCTTCCCGACACGCTTAGCTTTGAAGAAATAGAAAAGATTATCCATTCTATTGACCTCAGCAAACCTGAAGGCACAAGGAACAAAGCGATCATTGAAACACTCTACAGTTGCGGTCTGCGTGTAACTGAATTGGTCAACTTAAAACTTTCCTGTCTTTATTTTGAAGTAGGTTACGTACGCATTATTGGAAAAGGAGATAAAGAAAGATTGGTACCTATTGGTTCTTCAGCCATAAAATACATAAAAATTTACCTCGAAAGCGTTCGGGTTCACGTACCTGTGAAACCTGGTTTTGAAGACATCGTTTTTCTAAACCGGATGGGACGAAATCTTACCCGTGTGATGATATTTACTATTATTAAAGAGCTTGCCAGAAAAGCAGAAATCACTAAAAATATTTCACCACATACATTCAGGCATTCTTTTGCCACCCATTTAGTAGAAGGCGGCGCCGACCTGCGGGCCGTGCAGGAAATGCTTGGTCACGAAAGCATTACCTCCACTGAAATATATACACATCTTGACAGGGAATATTTGAGAGAAACTTTGCAGCAGTTTCATCCGGCGTTTAAGTGGAAATAATAAGAGTTTATTGGAATATATTATTACTCACACATTATTTTCTTCCAATGCCGCTATGCGTTGGTTTTGAAACTCACGATCATAATTTTTCACATGCTTCCGATAGTTTTTAAACATACTCATCCATTTCAATTCTAAAACGCCAAAAATGCCTTCTTTAACGATACCCTTGTTCATTTTTGAAACACCGAATTTGCGGTCTTTAAAAGTAATGGGTACTTCCTTTATTTTAAAACCGAGTTTCCATGCAGCAAATTTCATTTCTATCTGGAATGCGTAACCCACAAAACTTATTTTATCAAAATTGATGGCCTCCAGCACAGAATTTCGATAGCATACAAACCCCGCAGTGGGATCTTTTATGGGCATAAATGTTAACAAACGGGTATAAATAGAACCGCCTTTTGAAATCATGACTCTCGACGCAGGCCAGTTCTCTATTTTGCCTCCCTTTACGTATCGGGAACCAATTGCTACGTCTGCACCACCGGTTTTGCAAGCTTTATATAGTTTATCAAGTTCTCTTGGATCATGCGAAAAATCGCAATCCATTTCAAAAATAAAACGATACCCTTTATCCAGCGCCCATTTAAACCCATGAATGTACGCCGTCCCAAGTCCCAATTTGCCCTTTCTCTCTTCTAAAAACAACTTACCGGGATAGGTCGCAAAAAGATTTTTTACAATTGTCGCAGTACCGTCAGGCGAACCGTCGTCAATGATTAAAACATGAAAATCTTCCTTGAGTTCAAAAACAGTTTGAAGCAAGAGAGATACATTCTCTCTTTCATTATACGTAGGTATGATAATAAGTTTTTCCAAAAACAAGGATATGATTGAAAAATGAAATTACTATTTTATTTGTTACCAATGTTAAAAAAGCGGACCAACGGCCCTATTTCTTCAACAATGTACGGTTAAAAATTTCCGTAAGCTTTTGTTTTGTATGCAAAGGAAAATCGCCTCTCATCATCCAGTCATAGTATTGCGGTTCTGCCTTCAGCACTTCCACTACACTTCTTCCTTTATGTTTACCAAAATTAAAAACTTCGACGTCTTTTTCAAATACAAACCTTCGCGCAAAGTCAACATATTTTTCTTCACCGGTAAATTGCAAAACCGTATCAACAGTATTTCCAAGATTTGCATACTTTTCCAACTGGGCTTCGAGGATTTCCCACGTTGCTGAAGCATCAGCTTCTGCGGAATGCGCATCAACAAGGTCTTTCGCACAATAAAATTTATAGGCAGCTTCCAGCGTACGCTTCTCCATCATATGAAATACAGTTTGCACATCCAGCATCCGCCTGTCGCTCATATCCATTTCAATTCCGGATCTTAAAAATTCTTCCATCAATAGAGGAATATCAAACCGGTTGGAATTATAGCCTGACAAATCAGCGTTATCAATAAATTGTTTTAATTCATTCGCCACTTCTTTAAATGTCGGCGCATCTTTTACTTTATCGTCCGTAATGCCATGAATATCAGTACTCGCTTTCGGTATTGGCATTTTCGGGTTGATTAGTTTATGTTTGACAAGTTTTGTGCGGTCAGGCATTATTTTAATTATTGCTATTTCTATTACCCGGTCGGTTGCAATATTAATACCGGTAGTTTCCAGGTCAATAAATACGATAGGTCTTGCTAATTGTAAAGCCATGTCGGGGATTTGATATTTTAATGTTTAAGAGAGATGATATTTAAAGTTTGCAATATATCCATTCCATCATAATTGCCACTGCTCATGAAAAGAAAATTCGTATTGCTACAAACTTTCTCTTGTAGCTGTTCTTCTAATTTTTTCCTTTCATTTATCACAACCAGGTTTTGCTTTTCAAAGCCCTTTTTTACGCTTTCAGGATCCAGCGGTGCCATTCTCTTCAGTTCAAGGGCGTGATTACTATAAAAAACAATGGCTTCATCTGCTTTATCCATAGCACCTTTGTACTCGCTGATAAAATTGATATTAAGACTGCTAAACGTATGCAACTCAAGAATAGCCACTAATTTTCTATTGGGGAATTGTTCTTTTACGGCGTTGACACTTGCTTTCACTTTGCTCGGCGCATGCGCAAAATCCCTGTAAATATTACAATCTGTTTTTTGAGCAATTAGCTCAAGTCTTTTGGAAGCACCCGCAAAAGAAGAAATCGCCTTTGCAAAAACGCTATCTTCTATTTCAAGTTCTTTACTTACATGATACGCCGCCTGCAAATTTAAAAGATTATGATTACCAAAAACGGCTAAAGTTGCTTTTTCTTTTCCTATAATTACACTGGTGGCCCCATTTGCAATCGTATGCCGCGGAAGAGCGTAAGGAACGTACCTGATATCTTTTCTGCTACTTTTTTCCACGAGATTTTTTAAAACGTCATCCGTTTCATTATAGATCAACACGCCATTTTTTTCAATTTTATTGATGAAGATGACAAACTGTTCGAGGTAAAAATCGAAGGTAGGGAAAACGTTGATGTGATCCCACGCAATGCCCGTCAATACGGCGATATGCGGAAAAAGAAAATGAAATTTCGGACGTTTTTCAATCGCGCTGGCGGGATATTCGTCTGCTTCGCAAACAATAAGCGGAGCATCGGTTATTTTCACGCTTTGCTCAAAACCATCAAGTTTGGCTCCCACCAGGTAATCGAAATCAAATCCGGCATAGCTGAGAACATGCATCACCATTGCGGTAGTCGACGTTTTGCCATGGCTTCCGCCTATAGCGATTCTCTTTTTATGAAGGCTTTCGTGGAAAATATATTCGGGGAATGAAAATATTTTCAGGCCAAGTTCCCGCGCCTTTACAAGCTCAGGGTTGTCGTCTTTTGCGTGCATGCCAAGGATAATGGCATCTATATCTGGCGTGATATTTTCGGAAAACCATCCAATATTGACGGGAAAGATATGTTCCTGTTTAAGATTAGTAGCAGCAGGTTCAAAGATTTCATCATCACTTCCTGTAATATGATAACCTTTCTGCTTTAGGGCAATTGCCAATTGGTGCATAACGCTGCCGCCGATTGATATGAAATGGATTCGCATGATTTATTTGGTCGTTTTTATTACTATTTTATACTATATCGAAATATAGCTCGTTTTTTACTATTAGTTAGAAAACATATTTTAACTTTGCAAAATAATACCTAAATAAATAATTATCCATGAAAAGATTGCTCATTTCGATGTTGATAGTCGTTATCATGATTTTTACGTTATCATCTTGTTCGTCAACGCGAAAAAGTGGTTGTCCAATGGCAGAGGGTATTATTCATTGATAACAAAAGATTTTTTTAACCGATGGATTGGATTCCCTTAAACGAAGTAACCCAGTTGGATAAAGTGGTTACAGATTCCCGCAAAGCTCCCGTAGTAATTTTCAAACACAGCACCCGTTGTTCTATAAGTAGTATGGCCAAAAACAGGCTTGACAAAAATGATGCGCCTGAAGGAATTGGTTTTTATTTTCTTGACATTATAAAACACAGGGAAATTTCCAATAAAATTGCAGAAACATTCCAGGTGACGCATCAATCGCCGCAGGTACTAGTCATCAATAATGGCAAATGCGTCTTCAACGAAAGCCACAGTGGCATTCATTTTGACGAGATTGAAATGGCCGTTGTTCAACCTTGATCCTGAGATTTCTTCATTAACCTATCCCCCATCCCAACCCAACCAATAAACCTTTTAACTCATTAACCAATATCCCAATTAACCAACCCCATCTTCATATCATCAGTTTCGATGTGCCCTACCCTCCCGATTATGGTGGCGTTATCGATGTGTTTTATAAAATAAAAGCGTTGCATGAGATTGGCGTAAAAATCCATTTACATTGTTTTGAATACGGGCGGGATCCCCACAAGGAATTGAACCAATACTGTGAAAAAGTATATTATTACCAAAGAGAAACAATTTCTGCCGGAATTCCCCTTCGTTTACCGTATATCGTTAGCTCAAGAATCAATCCGGAACTTCTAAAAAATATTTCAAAAGACAACTATCCTGTTTTGTTGGAAGGAATTCACTGTACTTATTATTTATATCACGGAGACCTTAGCAGCCGCAAAGTACTGGTAAGACTGCATAATGTGGAATATGAGTATTATGTACAATTGGCAAAATCATCCCGAAATTTTTATAAAAAGATTTATTTCAATTTAGAAAGCCGGCTGCTGAAATCATACGAAAGAAGAATAGCAGGTAAATCAAAGTTTCTGGCATTGAATGAAAAAGACAGGCACACTTACCAACATATATTTTCAGCCAGGGATGTCGAGTTTCTTCCGGCCTTTTTACCGACGACAAAAGTAGAATCGCTCACCGGAAAGGGCGATTATTGTTTATATCATGGAAATTTATCTGTAGCAGAAAATGAAAAGGCAGTAATATGGCTTTTAGAAAACGTTTTTAATGCGCTCGATGTGCCTTTTATCGTCGCAGGAAAAAATCCATCAGTTTCATTGATAAAAGAAATTGATAAAAAGAGCAATGTACAATTAGTTAAAAATCCTTCACAGGACAAGATGGAAGAGTTAATAAAAAACGCGCATGTCCATCTTTTACCCTCTTTTAATACAACAGGTGTAAAGATAAAATTACTAATCGCGTTGTTTAAAGGAAGATTCGTTGTCACTAACGACGCCGGGTTAGAAGGAACTCATCTTGAAACTCTTTGCGATAAAGCGGACATCAAATCTGCATACATTGAGAGAATAGAAAAACTGTTTAAAACTCCGTTTACTGAAAACGACATCCTTAAAAGAAAAGAGATTTTAAATAATCTGTATGATAATGAGAAAAATGCTCAACAACTTATGAAGTGGCTATAGACGCGTTGTCATATACTTTTCCTCTTTCGGTTTTAATAGTCCTGGCAGGAAATTTTTGTATCACCATGTAATCGTGAGTGGCCATTATAACAGCCGTCCCGTAGTCGCGACTGATACTAAAAAGTAATTTCATTATTTCATCAGAAGTTTCGGGATCAAGGTTTCCGGTAGGCTCGTCTGCCAAAATTAGTTTAGGCGAATTTAAAATCGCGCGTGCAATATCCATACGCTGTTGTTCGCCACCACTTAATTCAAAAGGCATCTTAAAGCCTTTACTTTTTAATCCCACTTTGTCCAGCACATCGGCAATTTTTTCGTCCATCAGTTTTTCATCCTTCCAGCCGGTAGCTTTTAATACAAATTTGAGATTGTTATTTACGGACCGGTCGGTTAGCAATTGAAAATCCTGGAAAACAACGCCAAGGTTTCTCCGCAGATAAGGAATAATTTTCCAATTCAACTTGCGCAAATCATAGCCTACCACTGAACCATCGCCTTCTGTTAGATCCAAATCCGCATACATTGTTTTCAGAAGGCTCGATTTACCTGTGCCGGTTTTACCGACCAGATAAACAAATTCACCACGATTTACAGTAATGTTTACATCAGATAAAACAACGGAATCTCCCTGGTAAATGTTGGCATTTTTTAATTCTACAATGGCTTCGGGCATAGTTGATACAATTATTCTTATTGAAGTATATACATTTTTATAAGGGCGTAAAGTTACTTGTATAATACTATTTTTTAAAAAAGAAATATTATGTATCTGTTAAAAAGGAAATCATTCGAAAACAACTATTAAAAAATAAAACTAAATAAATAGTTGTTAAACTAAATAAATAGTTTTATATTTGTTTTCAGAAAATCAAATCTTAATAAAATGAAGACACTAACAAAAGCGGAAGAAGAGATCATGCAGGTACTTTGGCGAATCAAAGGATCTTTTCTGAAAGACATAACCAATGAAATGCCTGAGCCGAAGCCACATCAAAATACGGTTGCAACGATTTTAAAGATCCTGGTAGAAAAGGAATTTGTAGGCATCGAAGTATTTGGGCGTATGCACCGCTACTATCCACTGGTAGAAAAAGATGTCTATTCAAAAGGAAGGGTAAAATCTTTGGTAAAAAGATATTATGAGGGCTCGTTCAGCAACATTGTTTCTTCGATGGTGAAAGAAAATAACCTAAGCATTGAAGAACTCGAGATGCTTGTGAAAAAGTTGAAAAAGTCTAAATGAGCCTGACGGTCGCCGTCTGACATATTTGGAATTGATTCACCACACCCAGTCAGACGGAGACCGTCAGTCTGGATAAAAAAAACGCTTTTTATGATAACTCTTGCATGGTATTTATTGAAAGTAATTATTTGCTCCGGCATTTTATGCGGCTATTATTTTTTAGCATTGAGAAATAAAGCTTTCCACCGTTGGAACCGGTTTTATCTTCTGGCAGCCATAGTAATTTCATTGCTGGTTCCGATAATGAAAATCAATATTTTCTCAACCGGAGAAGATAAAGGAACAGTAGTACAGGTGTTGCAATCCATCAGCTATGGCGATGAAGCGGTGATAGAATACAGCCACCATAGCGGATTTCAGCTTAGTACTGAAAATATCATTGAAGGCCTGTACCTTTTGATCTCAGCGATTTTCATTTTCATCTTTTTACTTTCGATTTATAAAATAAAGAGGCTGAGAAAAAAATATCCTGAAACAAAAATTGAAGATGTGAGTTTTATAAACACTTCCGAAAAAGGCACACCTTTTTCATTCTTCAAATCTATTTTCTGGAACGAAGCAATAGATCTTCATTCCAAATCAGGACAACAAATTTTTAATCATGAAGTAGCACATGTAAAAGAGAAACATTCTTACGATAAAATATTCATGAATATCGTTTTGATATTTTTTTGGACTAATCCTTTCTTTTGGCTGATGCGAAAAGAATTGTACATGATACATGAATTTATCGCAGACAAAGAAGCGTTGGAAGACAGTGATATCAGCTCATTTGCTGAAATGATTTTACAAACTGTTTATCCCGGCCAACACTTTTCATCCACCAGTAGTTTTTTCTATTCACCTATAAAAAGAAGAATTCTCATGCTCACAAAAAACAAAAATCCGAAGGTAAATTACATCAGCCGGTTGCTGGTATTACCTCTTGCAGCGATTGTATTTTTTGCTTTTACCCTTAAAGTAAAAAATAGCAGTACTAATCTTTATAATGGAAAAACAATTACGGTTGTGATAGATGCCGGGCATGGCGGAAAGGATAATGGTGAAGTTTCTGACAATGGCATCATGGAAAAGGCTATCACACTTTCTATAGCAAAAAAAGTTCAAGCATTGAATTCAAATGATCAAATCAGAATTCTGCTTTCACGAGATAACGATGAATTTATTCCAGTTAGGGAAAGAGCCGCTTTTGCAAAAAAGAAAGACGCCAATCTGTTTATCTCAATCCACGTCAATGGATCAACAGACAAACAATTAAACGGATTTTCTGTTTTGATGGCCAAAAACAACACTAAACAAGATCAAGTACTTGGCTCTGCACTAATTAATGAATTAAAAAAATCTTATAAAACCGAAGATAAAATTGCAATCCGAAACAGAGGCGTCGTGGTTCTTGATTCAAGCGCTTGCCCTGCGGCGCTTGTCGAATGCGGATTTCTCAGTAACCTAACGGATGCCGCATTTATCAACAATAGCGCCGACCAGGAAAAGGTTGCAAACAATATTTTGTATGCCATTAATAAATATGCTTCTTCGAATTATTCGGATAACACCGCTGGTATTGATAACAATGAAGCTGCTTCTGCAGTTATTTTAAAAGCAAATGATACCATTCCAACGATGTATTATCAGGGGGAAAAAGTTAAGAATATTGCAGTCCAATCAAAATCAAAAAACATCAAGGTAACGGAACCTGTAATTAAAGTGACGTATGAAGATGGCACCACAGAAATGATATCAAAAGAAGAGGCTGATAAAAGAGGATTTGTGTTGCCGCCGCCACCACCTCCGGGTTTGCCGCCTTCTTATTTTAAATCAGACGCGCTGTTTGTGATTGATGGAAAGATTTCGACTAGAGGAAACTTCAAAGCAGTTGACCCGAAAAATATAGAAAGTATTAGTGTTCTTAAAGGTAAAGAAGTCATAAAAAAATATGGTGAGAAAGGAAAGAATGGAGTGATTGAAATTATCACTAAAAAAAATGGAGACATCAAGAATGTAACGGGAACGCAAACATACGCGTTTACGGGACCAAATGATACTCTTCCTGGCAAAGTCTTTACAAAAACAGAAGTTCCAGCCTCATTTCCAGGCGGACCGAGCGCATGGCAGAGGTATATTGTACAGAAAATTCAGGCAAGCCTTGATTCATTTACAAAGGCTGATTTTGGAACCTGCGTTGTAAGATTTATTGTGAATACCGATGGGTCAGTAATTGATGTACAGGCTACAACCATGAAAGGAACAAGGCTGGCAAAAATTTCTGTAAACGCAATTAAGAATGGACCAAAATGGATTCCAGCTTCGCAAAATGGAAAGACTGTTGCTGCTTACCGGTTGCAGCCTGTAACCTTGTCAAATCCGGAGGAAGACACAAAGCCTTCTGGAACTAATCCTTCTGGAAAATCTACTTCAGATGTTAGTCAGCACAATGGGGAAAAAGTATTTATTAAGATTCAACAACCCGCAAGTTTTCCAGGTGGACAATCTGCGTGGTTAAAATACATTACGCGGGCGATTCAAAAAAATAGTAATGAATTAATTTCGGATAAGGATAGCCGGGGAACCTGTAAAGTAAAATTTATAGTGAGTAAAGATGGTAAAGTAAGTGATGTAATTGCTACGACGATGGAAGGATCCAAATTAGCTGATCTGGCCGTAAGCACGATAAAAAGGGGACCTTACTGGATTCCCGCGATTCAGGATGGACATGCTGTTAACTCTTATGTAATTCAGCCGGTAACATTTACCTTAAATGATAAGATTGGAGTTGAAAATGAACCGGAATAAAACTTATTGTAAATACAAATATCAAACTAAGTAATGTAGAAGCAACGACCATGAAGGGAACAAAGCTTGCTGAAGTTTTTGCGGGATGCCACTAAAAAGGGGAATAAATGGATTCCTGCTTCGCAAAATGGAAGGTTGTTGCGGCTTTCAGATTACAGTTGGCAACACTGACAAATCCTGAGAAAAAACCTTCAACAAAAAATGCTGGCTGACTTCCGCTCAATAACATGAGCAGGGAACAATTCAATTGAACACCGAATAAGTGTCACGCGACCTCAAGTGAGCACAAGGTGTCAGGCGACTTCGAGTGAGCGTAATGTATCAGGCGACGTGAAGTGGCCAGACACGTCTAAAATTTCAATTCACCATCTGCTGTTTTTATCACCAATTCTTTACTTTCACTCTCTTCTACCCTGCCGATTATTTGTGCGTCAATATTAAATGACTTCGCCAGTAAAACAACATTTTCGGCAAATTCTTCATCAGTATATATTTCCATTCGGCAGCCCATATTAAATACCTGGTACATTTCCCGGTTATCGGCATGGCTGGCTTCCTGTATCATTTTGAATATTTCGGGCGGTTCAAATAAATTGTCTTTTATTACTCTTACATTTTCAGGAATGTATTTTAAACATTTCGTTTGTCCGCCGCCACTGCAATGGATCAATCCGTGAATTTTGTCAAAGTTATTTTCTAAAAGCGCTTTTATAATTGGTGCAAAAGTGCGTGTTGGAGAAAGAACAGCCGGGATGTCGCTGATCCTATTTTTACCAATATAGACAACCTCTTCACTTAAATTATTATCATAACTTTCTTTATAATTTTCAGCGTAGTATTTATCCAAAATATCATGTCGCGCAGAAGTCAGTCCATTGCTGCCTATTCCGCTGTTTTCTTTATTTTCATAAGTTGATTTGCCAAAAGATGCTAATCCAACAATTACATGTCCCGCCTTGATATTCTCGTTTGAAATTATTTTTGATTTTGGCCATCTTGCTGTCATCGTACCGTTAACAGCGATGGTTCTAACTACATCGCCTACATCCGCCGTTTCTCCACCAAGATAATGGATGTTGATTCCAAAGGTTTTCATGAGGTCAAAAAACTCCTGGGTGCCGTTAATCACTTGTTCTAATACATCACCCGGTATTAAATTCTTATTTCTGTCAATCGTAGAATTAAAAATAATATTATCATAAATACCCACACACAAAAGATCGTCAAGATTCATCACCACAGCATCCTGCGCAATTCCTTTCCATACTGAGACATCACCTGTTTCTTTCCAGTATAAATAAGCAAGAATACTTTTGGTACCCGCACCATCTGCATGCATCACATTTACAAACGCATCGTCGCCACCGAGAAAATCAGGATAAATTTTGCAAAAAGCATTCGGGAAAATACCCTGATCAAGGTTTTTTACCGCAGCATGCACTTCTTCTTTTTGAGCGGAAACACCGCGTTTGGCATATAAAGACATGATTTGATTTTATTGGCTGCGAAAATAAAACATCTCGGCTTCTTATCCGATCGGAAATATCATTGTATAAATAATTTAATTTTGTCGCTCTATGCAGGTGCACCGGGATATAAATAATCTACCTTCTTTTAAAAACGCCGTGATTACGGTTGGAACCTTTGATGGCGTGCATACCGGCCATCTTCAAATAATTAACCAGCTAAAAAAAGAGGCACAACAGAATAAGGGAGAATCGGTCATCATCACCTTTAGTCCGCATCCAAGGATGGTAATTAATGCGAAGAGCCATCAACCAACTATTCAACTGCTAAATACGCTTTCTGAAAAAATTGAACTTCTCAGCCTACAGCAAATTGATCATTTGGTAATAGTTCCTTTTACGGAGGACTTTTCAAATATATCCGGTGAAGCATATATTACAGATTTTCTCGTTGCAAAATTTCATCCTAAAACCATTATTACAGGGTATGATCATCGTTTTGGAAAGGACAGGCGGGGCGACTATAAATTACTGGAAAAATTTCAGGACGAGTTAAATTTTACGGTAAAAGAAATTCCCGAACATGTGTTGCACCATATTTCGATAAGCTCTACCAAAATACGGGAAGCATTGACCGTGGGTGATATCAGTAATGCAAATGAATGTCTCGGATACGATTATTTTTTTGAAGGAAAAGTAATAGACGGTAATAAACTAGGCAGGACGCTGGGCTACCCCACTGCTAATCTTGCCATTGATAATAAAAATAAATTAATCCCGGCAAATGGGATTTACGCGGTTAAGGTCAGCATCGGAAAAGAAAATGAAAGTCCGGATGCATTTGTTCCGGAATCGAATCATTATGGGATGATGAGTATTGGTATAAGACCAACGATTGGAGATAATAAGAAAATGATTGAGGTAAATATTTTTGACTTTGATGCCGACATCTATGGCCGCAATTTAAGAGTTTATGTAACGCACTACCTGCGGCAGGAAGAAAAATTTGCAGATCTCGAAGCATTAAAGAAGCAAATTGCTATTGATGAGATCAACGCCCGAGGACTTAACAACCTGGAAAATTAACACCGAAAGGACTTCATTCATGTTCAAACCATGGATATTAAACAGCTGAATAACCAATATCTCTATTTGGCATCATAAGCTATTCAAAAAATTTTAGGGCAACACTCATGTTGCCCTAAAATTTTTCGGGTTCTTCAATAATAATCTAAACGTGGTAGTTTTTTAGCAAAAGAATCCTATAAATAATTCATAAAAATTGGAATAAATCGGTAAGATATTGGATTGGAAAATCAAGCTATTTCAATTATTCTCCACACTTATAAAGGCAAAAATGCTGCCAAAAATTAATAAATTAACATGAAATTGATAATCAATGAATTAAGAAATATAAAAATAAATATCTTTACTTATTATTTTATAAAAGAAAGCAAAAGAGCCTTGAAAAGGCTTTTTTGCTTGAGTCGATATTTGCTTTTAAATTGCTTTTTTGTGTGTTGTTCGAAGACTTGTTAAAAATACCTCTTTGAAAAAACGAACCCAGTATTTGTAGTGCAAAAGATAAATTACAGGGAAATGTTTGTTTACTGCTATGCAGCCGACAAAATTGGGTTGGATCTAATCCTGAGACTTTAAACAAAATTCTTGAAGGCACAAGGCGTGCCTTGTGCCTTCAGGCTAATGGCTATTTTAACTTCATTGATTCAATAATATAATCGATTTTTTCGTCAAGCATTTTTTGGGTTTTATCAAAATCTTCCCCGTTATTCAAAGGTGAGTTTACACTAAAGTAAAATTTAATTTTTGGCTCTGTGCCACTTGGCCTTGCAGAAATTTTGGTGCCGTCTTCCATTACGAATTGCAAGACATTACTTTTGGGTAAATCAATTTTCTGCGTTTCGCCTGTCGCCATATTTTTCTTTTCCTGAAATTGATAGTCCAGTAGTTCTTTTACCTTGCTTCCAGCGATTTCTATTGGCGGATTATCGCGGTATCCCTGCATCATATCGGCGATTTCTTTGCTTCCGTTCATTCCTTTTTTGGTCAGGGAAATTAGTCTTTCATAATAAAACCCGTGTTGTACATATAAGTCCATTAATTTTTCAAATAACGAGCGTCCTTTATTCTTTTCTACTGCAGCCATTTCGCAAATAATTGCCACAGCGCTTACTGCGTCTTTATCGCGAACCTGGTCGCCAATCATTAATCCAAAACTTTCTTCACCACCTACTACATAATTTTCCTTACCCTCTTTTTCCCTGATCAACTCCGCAATCCATTTAAAACCAGTGAGAACATTATAGCAACTGATATTACTTTTTGCGGCAATCACATCTATCAAATCGGTGGTGACAATTGTTTTTATCACCATGTCATTCGGCTTTGCTAAGCCTTTACTTTTCCGGGCTTCAATGATATAATTGAATGCAAGCAATGCGGTTTGATTTCCATTCAATAAAACCCAATTGCCATGATTGTCTTTAACGCCCACGCCTACCCTATCTGCATCCGGATCAGTTCCTAACAAAATATCCGCATCGAGCTCTTTAGCTTTTTGTAAACCAATGCTCATGGTTTCTTTTTCTTCGGGGTTGGGATAAATGACTGTAGGAAAATTGCCATCAGGTGTTTCCTGTTCTTTTACGATATGCACATAAGTAAATCCAAAAGCAGCGAGCGCCTTTGGCACCAGCATAATGCCCGTTCCATGAATTGGTGTATAAACTATTTTAAGATCGTGTTGTTGAATACAGGCATCCGGATTTACACTTAATGCTTTTACCATTTTCAGGTAAGCATCATCGGTATCTTTTCCAATAATCTTTATATTATCATCATTGCCGCTCCATTTTACCTCGTCAAGACTTTTTATTTTCTCTACTTCTGTGATTACATTCTTATCATGAGGAGGTACCAATTGGCCTCCATCCTTCCAATAAGCTTTGTAGCCATTGTATTCCTTGGGATTATGTGATGCAGTAATAACCAGTCCTCCCTGGCATCCGAAGCTTCTTATAGCAAAACTAAGTTCAGGCGTAGGACGAATAGATTCAAATAAATATACGGTAATGCCATTGGCTGCAAAAATATGCGCAGCTATCTCAGCAAATTGCCTGCTGTTGTTACGAACATCATGGGCAATCGCCACTTTCACTTCGGGAAAACATTGATTCAGATAATTGGCATACCCCTGCGTAGCATTGCCGACCGTATATTTATTCATGCGGTTAGTCCCCACTCCCATTATGCCACGAAGGCCGCCTGTACCAAATTCCAGGTCTTTATAGAAAGCATCTTCCAACTCAGCAGGATTATCTTTTTGTAATTGACGAATTTCATTCTTTGCTGCTTCGTCATAATTGCCGGCCAGCCAATCGTTTATCTTTTTTTCTGTTTTTGCATCCATAAAATAACATTTTTTACAATTTAAAGATATTCTTTTTGATTTATTTCAAGACATGAATATAGTTTACACGTATTTTTGTTTGATGTGTTTTATACTAACCCGGAAAATAATTATTTTTCTTTTACCCGTTGCTATTTGTTTTCTAAGCACTCAAAAAATTTACTCGCAGATTACTTTCAAAAATGATATCAGTCTTACCAATAATGATACACGGGTTAGATGGACCAATAACATCGGGTTTTCAGAAAATAATAAAAACATGCGGGACACTTTCCGTACTTATCCATATAATAAAAGCAGGGTAAGGCTGGTAACCACCGCTAATATAGTGGTCTTTGGATCCGCTTTAATAGGGTTGAATGAACTTTGGTATGCGAACTATCCACGCTCATCCTTTCACTTTTTTAATGACAATGACGAATGGCTCCAGATGGATAAAGTGGGGCACGCGTATAGTACATACACCGAAAGCAGGGCAGCGATGGAAATGTGGCGCTGGGCAGGACTGTCGCGAAAAAAATCCATTTGGATCGGCGGCCTGACTGGCGTAGCCTTCCAATCCATCATTGAAGTTTTAGATGGATTTTCTTCTCAATATGGTTTTAGCCCGGGCGATTTTACCGCTAATGTCCTTGGTTCTGCCACATTTATTTCGCAGGAACTGGCATGGAACCAACAAAAAATAAGGCTCAAGTTTTCATTTCACAAAGTCAATTATAGTGAGCCGGACCTGGAAGCCCGGGCTGACGAAATTTATGGCGAATCCTACGTTCAAAGAATGATAAAAGATTACAACGGACAAACGTATTGGGCCAGCGCCAATATCAGTTCCTTTTTTCCTGGTCTCAAAATGCCACGCTGGCTGAATATTTCCTTTGGTTACGGCGCAGACGGCATGTTCGGCGCAAGAGAGAATAAAGCCTACGACGATGAAGGAAATGTTGTTTTTGATCGGACCGACATTAAGCGCTACCGCCAATGGTATCTTTCGCCGGATTTAGATTTAGAAAGAATAAAAACCAATAAAAAAGGACTTAAAGTTTTATTCTTTGTGCTGGATTGTTTTAAATTTCCCGCGCCTGCTTTAGAATTCTCTAACGGAAGTTTTAAGGGACACTGGATTGTGTTTTGAGAACGGAAGAAAGGCAACTGACTACCGACGACTTACAATGCAACATAACAGCAAACGAACAAAAAGTCGGTGTTTGTATTCCGCAACATCATACTGTGTCTATAACTTAACTGATAACTAGTACTTGCTAACTCACGCCATATACTTTCTAAACCACGTCATCTGCCTTTTAGCATAGTGGCGGGTATTTTTTTTGATATCTTCAACTGCTTTTTCAAGAGAAATTTTTCCATCAAAATAATCAAACAATTCTTTGTAGCCCACTGTTTGCAATGCATTCAGATGCCGGAATGGAAATAAACCTTTAGCTTCTTCAATCAAGCCCGCTTCCATCATGTGATCTACCCTATGATTGATATTATCGTAAATCTCCTGCCTTGGTAGTTCGAGTAATATATTTTCGATTTCAAAATCACGCTTTTCTTTTTTTCCGGAATGAAAATCAAGAATTGATTTCCCAGTGGAAAGTTTTACTTCCAATGCGCGCAACATTCGTTGTGGATTTTGCATTTCCCCATTCGAAGAAAAACCAGGATCATGCTTTTTAATTTCATCATGCAACCACTCAAAGCCATGAATTTTATATTGATCGTTAATTTCTTGTCGAATATTTTCATCTACTCCCGGGATATCGTCTAAGCCCTCAGTGAAGGCTTTAATATAAAGCCCTGTTCCACCAACCATTATCGCGGTATCATTATTTTCAAATATTTTCCCGACAGTTTTTAAAGCGTACTCTTCGAAAACTTTGACATCGATTTCGTCGTGAATGGAATGAGAGTTGATAAAATAATGCGGTACTTGTTCAAGCTGTTCATTGGAAGGTTTGGCTACACCAATATTTAATTCTTTATAACATTGACGGCTATCCGCAGAAATAATCTGAGTGTTATACTTAAGAGCAAGTTCAATTCCGTAGGAAGTTTTACCCACAGCCGTTGGCCCCGAAATGATGGTGCAGGTTTTTCTATTCATTCCCATTGCAGTTAGACTTATACAGAGCCGTGCAAATTAATTTTTAAATCTCAGCCGCATTTTCATCCAACTCTTCTTCACTTTCATTTTCCTCACTTTCTTCGCCTTCTTCACCAAATCCGTCAGCAAGTATTTCAGTGTTCAAATCGTACTTCTCTTCAATTTCTGCAAGCTTTTCACTTATAAGGCCTTTAGTACCGTACTGGCTTGGACCAATCCCCTCGCTACGAATGCAGGCTGGATATTCAAGATTGATATCTTCTTTCTTGTTCACATTAATCAACTCGAGAAGAAATGTCCAGTTTTTGTGAAAGTCATATACATAAATAAATTTTTGATTCGGATCATGAATCTCAGCGCCTAACAAAGTTTCGGACATAATCAATGGCGCTACTTTATAAACTTTATCGTATTTATCCAGGGAAATTTCTTTGCCGCGCTGCCAGTTATCATTACTTCTAAAGAAGGTAGCATGGTGTTTATTGTCAAATTCGTAACATTTTAAAATGGTATTATGTAGATCCAGAAAAGTCTGCGTATGCTTAATTACCAGGTCGCGATATATACTGTCGTCGTCTTCCCAATAAATTCTGAATTTTAATATTGCCATGTCACGAAATTACGGCTAAGTTTTCAAATAAAGTTTCTAGCCTGCTCAAAAAGGAAAGCTGAGGAGTTTATTTTTTAAAGGGTGAGAAAAATAAACAGAAAAAAACTTAATGGATTTAGAAAAATAGCAAATTATCCCGAATATCCGTACATCCTCTGTACTTCTTTGACAATGCTTTCTATTTGCGCATCCTGTCCGTTAGCGTCATAAGGCTGCTTCAGATCGCTGCCAAATACAAACGCAACGGTTTGCCAAACTCTCGCGGAAATGCCACCCTTTAGTTCCTTTAGGATATCGTAGCAATTAGTACCGCCGGTTTCGCGATTTATTAACTTCATCAAAATTTTGCCCTGGTATACAGAAAGGTTTTTAAGAGGATCAGAAAACTCCTTTTTCAATTCTTTCTCCCGCGTGTTTATGTATTTATTCACAGCTAATTTATTGGGATTATTAGCAATATGCTTTTCTATGTCGTTGAACACATAGCCCGCGCGCCTGGCGTAGGGATACGTCACATAAACAGCGTTTCTAAGTCTTGTCCAGGCTTCCAGCGACGCCGCATTTCTCTTACTCCAAACATAGACGCCAGGCAATATTTTTGCTTCAATCGTGTCTCCTTCATAGACTACTGCAGAACAAATAAGGGTATCGTTTTTTCCGAACCGTGAGGATCCTGCAAAAGACTGATTCGAAGATACGGCTGCCTGAGAGAAGGCATTAAAGCTACTACAAAATAATGCCAACGTCAGAAGACAATGGAGTGGCAGTATGTTTAAGCGGATTTGCATAGCTCCTGTAAAATTATCAATTAAACGGACATAATCAAAAGTTGTTTTGTAAAGAATTTATGCTAAAACGGACGCTTTACTTCAAAAAGCCTTCATTTTTCGCCATGGCGAAGGGAAAGTTTCTGATTTTAACTATTCGCGAGCAGGAACATATAGAACAGAAACGCAAGTACTAACAAGACAGACAACCAGGATGCCCAAGTAGCTGCTTTTACGCGGTTTACAAGGGATACCACAAAACCGCATGACATAATCACAAGGCCAAGCCAAACTAGGTTAATATATGGGAAAAAATAAGCTTTTAATGTAATGAAATCGGTCAGCTTATCCGTCTGTTTTGAATTGATTTTGAATTTATTATTCCCAGTAATACCTGCAAAGTTCAGATATAGATTTTGTGCCACCACCGTATCATCTATAAAATCAATGTGTTGATCGTGTATGGTAAGCGCTGGATAAGCTTTATAACTCACCCCATCCTTTCCATAAACAGTGATATCGGCAACAAGGGCTGTATCTGTAGGTAAAAAATGAAATCGTTGGTTATCGGGATTCTTGAGGATTTTATTCAAAACAAAATAACCTTTATCAAGAAATACAGAATCGCCAACACCGACTTCATGCGGTTTAAAAGACGTAGTATCACTTTTGGGGTCGGGAACAGAAATCGTAGAAATATAGGTAAAAATATCGTGCGTTAAATAGTGCTTTGTGCCGGGATTGGACGTAAGGTTATTATCTTTCATCCTATATGCGTCTGGCGACAAAACAAAATCCTCATCTACCTTTCCTGTAGCGGTATCTATCTTTTGAAAATGCAGATTATAAAACGTTCTGTCTTTTTCATTTGATGCCGAGTCATTCACATAGGTCACCATATATTTTCCCATCGCAGTGGGAACGTCTTTCAAAAGCGTCAGATTTTCCATCGGGTCTTCCGTTCCTCTTCCCGTTGGGTCTTTATCAAATGGGACAAACAATCCCGTTTTACTATTATCGCTGATTACTTTCCGGTTTCCCGAAGCTATCAGCATACCGCCGATCATCAGCGCAAAGCCAAGGTGCGAAATGGCCGCGCCGCCTGCTTTTAGATTCCATTTCAAAACTGACCGAAGATATGCGGCATTGGCTGCCACAGAAAAAATAGCTGCAAACAGGGCCGCGTAAATGGCACCCAAAAATCCAGGGCCTTTTTTTGTATATTCTATTGGATAAAAAATAACCAACAATACTGACACTGCTATCGCAACACCTAACGGCCACGCAAGTTTTTTGAACAGGTATTTTTTTCCGGTGTTTTTGTACTTGAGAAACTGTGAAGCACCCGTTAGCAAACCGATGATAATCGCAACCAGCACCAATACTTTGTTATAGGCAAATTCCCTGTCCTGGGGATCTGCATAGTGAGTTCCAAAAATTTTATTATAAACCGGCAACGACGTGATGGAAATAATAAATAATGCAGAAAGAAAAAGAATCAAAGAACCGATAAACATCCAGAATTCCCTTGAAGACATATCTTCTTCTTTTTGAATAGTAGGGATGCTTTTATAATTTTTGAAAAATAGAAATAACACAGGGAGTGAAATGGCCACTACATAAATCCCGATCAATACATTCATTGCCATTCCCGCTTCTGTAAAAGAATGCACGGATGTGTCGCCTAAAATACCAGTCCGCGTTAAAAATGTGGAATAGAGAACGAACAAATAAGCAAGAATTATAAAAAAGTACGAGGCCCTTAGCGCATTTTTAGTTGAATTAAAAATTGCCATGCAATGCAAGCCGGCTAGCATTATCAGCCAGGGAACCAACGCGGCGTTTTCCACCGGATCCCATGCCCAATATCCCCCAAATGAAAGTGATTCGTAAGCCCATTTTCCACCCATCATAATTCCGGTTCCCAATACACAACCACTCAGTAAAGTCCACGGCATAGCGGCTTTTACCCATCCGCCCCATTCTTTTGTAATCAAAGAAGAATAAGCAAATGCAATTGGAACCACAGTGCTTGCAAAGCCCAAAAATAAAATGGGAGGATGAATGACCATCCAGTAATTTCTCAGCAAAGGATTTAAACCGATGCCATCTTTTATAAAAGAAAGATAATTTGCCTGGCCAAAAATAGGGCCTACCAGTTCATTCCTGGTAAGCACAAAGGGACTGCTGCCAATCCGCACATTAAAAATATACAGGCCCAAAATCATGAGTATCAGAAATACCTGTGCGGAATTTACAATACTCATTACAGGAGCTTCTCTCTTTTTTGCGGTAAAGATTAATGTCGTTCCTAACACGCAATGCCACAAAGCCCAAAGCAAAAAACTCCCTTCCTGTCCTTCCCAAATACAAGCCAGCAGGTACTTTGGCTCCAACTCTTTAGAGGCATGCTTATAAGCATACAGGTATTCATAATAATGGCTGGAGCAGATATAATAGATGCTGACGAAGACAGCTAAAAGAGAAAATACTTCTATGAAAAAACCACCACGTGCAAAACGAATCCATGATTGTTTTTCAGTTTCCTCTTTTGTTGCCGTTGCTTTAAAATAAGAAATGGCCGAAATGATAGAAGCTACAAATGCCAGTAATACAAAAAAGTGACCTACCTGTCCCGGTAGTAAATGTTCATTCTCAAATGTCATGATGCAGTCTTATTCTTGAGTAACCGTTTTTTCCAGTTGTTTTTTATCATCCTTATATTTTGATGGGCATTTGAGCAGTATATCATTGCATTCAAAAACGTTTCCTTCCATTTTACCTTTCAAAACCACACGATCACTTGTTTCAAGTTCAGGTGGTTTTGTATTATGGTAAATCACCTGTGTACTGTTGCCCAGGCTGTCCACTGCATAAAAGGAAAGATAATTAGGATCTTTTAAAGCATCGTATTGTATGGGCTTCGATTTGTCTAGCTTTGCTATTAGATGAACATACTTACCTTGCTTTTCTTTTGCAGAACCAATTGTGTCATAAGTTGAAAAATCTACCGAATACATGAGCAATGCACCGATAGCTGCCGCAATAACAACTAAAATAATTATACTTGAAGTTTTCATTATTATATTTTTGGAATCGCAAAACTAACGAAAAATGGGATGCTAAATTCCGGAAACTTCAATGATTGTGCTCATGTAACACATATATTTTTGAGATTAATTTAAGAAGAGGCTTTTGAAATACAAGAAGGATATTATATGTAGTTTACGTATAATAAAAGAACAAATAATTGAAATTGTCATTTGACGCAATACTAATATCAATTATCATTTAACTTTGCGCCTCTTCGAAATTCTTCGACAAGTTCAGAATGATACTAACTCAGGATGAAACTGGCTGGGGATAAAAAAAGAGAAGAGAAAAATAAAGATAAAATTATGGCAGATATTACCAGTTTTGACCCGGATGGAGTGAGCAATCCTGATAATGGAATTTTTGGACTTCCTTTTACCGAAGAAAATGCAAGGCTTGTTTTGCTGCCGGTGCCCTGGGAAGTTACGGTAAGCTATAAGCCTGGCACAGCAAGGGCTCCGGAACATATATACAATGCAAGTATGCAGGTGGACATAGCGGACGATGATCTATGCGATGGATGGAAACGAGGTATTTTCCTGAGGGAACCTGATAAAAATATATTAGCCAAAAGTGACTATTTAAGAAAGGAAGCGGAATTATATATTAATTACCTTTCCGAAGGTGATACGGATGGCGGTAACAAATTCATGCAGAAAGTATTAAAGGAAATAAATGAGGGAAGCGTATTTCTGAATGAATGGGTTTATGAACAAACAAAAGAATTGCTGGACAAAGGAAAACTAGTCGGACTTTTAGGTGGCGACCATAGTACATCCCTTGGATTCTTTAAGGCAATAGCAGAAAAACATGGAGAATTTGGGATGTTACAAATAGACGCCCATTGCGATCTGCGCGAGAAATATGCAGATTTTAAATATTCTCATGCTTCTATTATGTACAATGCCCTTAAAGAGATTCCGCAGTTAACAAAATTGATACAAATAGGCACAAGAGATTATTCGCAGGGAGAAATCGACTATATCGAAAAAAGTAAGGGAAGGGTGGTGAGCTATTTAGATAAAACTATAAGAGAAAGAACTTATGAAGGCGAAACGTGGAAACAAACAGCAGATGAAATAGTAAGCCACCTGCCACAAAAGGTTTATATCAGTTTCGATATTGATGGGTTGGACCCTAAACTATGCCCGAATACAGGAACACCTGTCCAGGGCGGTTTTGAAACGCAGCAGATATATTTTTTAATCAGGCAGATCATCAAAAGTGGAAGACAATTTATCGGATTTGATTTGAATGAAGTAGGCACCAGCCTTAACGAATGGGACGAAAACGTAGGTGCAAGGATTCTTCTTAAACTTTGCAATCTGTTAATTGCATCAAACGAGGCCAATGCAGCAATTTGATATTTTTATTAAAAATGATAAGGAAAAGTCTTACAATAATATAGCCTGGATCTTTCTTGCTTTAAATTTCGCGGTGTTTATTTTTCTTGTTTTTTATGACGTATATCATTATGCCTCATTAGCTTTCGTGGTGGCGCTGACGCTTTACCTGCTACTGCGTTGGTATCTTTTTAGGCAAAAAAAAGTTACCTCATTAATAGATGAATTTGTGTTTTTCATACCGGCTGCCGGATGGCTTGGGCTTCACAATTATGTGATCGCCATCGGGTGCATTATAATGGGAATTTTGTATAAATTATCTTTGCAAAAGTTACAATTTGTTTTTAGCAGAGAAAGTGTGATGAAAATGAATTTTCCAAAAAAAGAATTCGCCTGGACTGAATTGAACAATGTGATTTTAAAAGACGGCATCCTTACATTGGATTTCAAAAACAATAAATTGCTTCAGGCCGAGATTGAAAAATTGCAGGATATTAATGAAGTAGCATTTAATTCATTTGCTCAGTCTCAGCTCAGTTAAATTTAAAGTCTGCATTTTTCCTGAATAAAATATTTTAGCATGAAACACGCTCCCTATCTTTTATATTCCGATGGCGAGGGGAATATCTTTGAAGACACTTCATTATATGTATGCGGTAGAAGCGGATGGGATGCCTTACCGATAGAGAATGAAGAATGGATAGAACTTCCCAAAGGCGGCCAGTTATACGAATTGCCAGACAGGCGCGGCATCGGCATCGATGTAAAAACAGGTGACATGCGCTTATGTGAAAAAGGCTGGGCGGTAGCGGCATTTATTCCACCTGCCTTTACAGGCACTTATCTTGCCGCTTATGAAACCCTGCCTGAGGCCGAGACACTTCCTTTATTTTGCTACACGGCTGCCGGATGGTATAATGAAAAATTTTTTGTTACCGCAGTGCGAATTGAAAAAGATATACGGCAGGAAAGTGAAGGTTTTGATGAACCCAAAATTGAGCACGGTGTAGAGGATCTCTTAAAAACGTATAAGCATAACCGCTTAGTAGCACACCTGGCCAATAACTGTTGCCTGACTTATCATTGCCCTGCCGCCAGAAATTATTTTATGGGAAGATGGGAATGTCCAGTACCGAGTTCACCTGCGTGTAACGCCAATTGTATCGGTTGTATTTCATTTCAGCCGCAGGAAGAAACAATTACCTCTACACAGGACAGGTTACAGTTCAAACCAACCGCAGAAGAAATTGTTGAATACACGGTTCCTCATTTGGAAACGGCTCCTTTTCCGATAGTGAGTTTTGGACAAGGATGCGAAGGCGAGCCATTACTGATGTGGCAAACTATTAAAGATGCTATCATAGAAATAAGGAAACACACTCAAAAAGGAAGTATTAATATCAATACAAACGGTAGTGACCCAAAAGCTGTGAAAGTATTATGTGAAGCGGGTTTGAATAGTATCCGGGTGAGTACTAATTCTGCCAGGGAAAGCGTTTATCTGCCTTACTATCGTCCTAATAATTATGAATTTAATGATATTATTGAAAGCTTGAAAGTGGTAAATAGTTTCGGTGGTTGGACTAGCATCAATTATTTCGTTTTCCCCGGAATGACTGATTCTGTAGAGGAATATGAAGCGCTGAGAAAACTTATAAAAGAGACAGGACTTAAGATGATACAATGGCGCAATTTCAATATTGATCCCGATTGGTATCTTGGAAAAATCGGAATAACCGATACCGGTGAATGTATTGGCGTCAGGCAAATGATGACATTACTAAAAGAAGAATTCCCTCATTTGAAATTCGGATACTTCAATCCCTCCATGGAACGTATTAAAGGAAATTTTGAAATGGATTATGCAGGTTCGTAAGTACCATCCTTCTTTGTATAAAAGAATGTGAGCCTCGTTCGTGAAAAATTTAGAAGAATATTTTCGCTAACACAATCACAATTTTTTTACCCACTTGTTTCTATTTAAACTTTCTGGAAAGATATTTGTCATTCACATATAACAAAAAACGTTCTCGTTTCGTTAACCCAAAAAGAAAAATTATGAAAAAGATTATTTTACTTTCTTCGTTTGCATTAATGATTTTCGCTTCCTGCAAAAAAGAAGTCACCGAAGTGAAGCAGGTAAACCAGGCGTTTTCCGCTGTTTATACTATTCAACCCGGGAATTGGACCACAGCAAATAATGGAATAAGTTATACTGCTGAGTTGCCGATAGCCGAAGTCGATAATACAATTTACCAGGGAGGAGCTGTATTGGTGTATCTATCATTTGACAATACAAATTATTATGAAGCGCTGCCTGAGGTATTTGATGGATTTACCTATGGTGCGATCCATTCAGTCGGCTATGTAGGAATTGATATCAGTGCATTGTCCGGAAATGTTATCAATCCGCCTGCACAGAATATTTCAGCAAAAGTTATTTTAATTGACGCGCAAACTTTAGGGCTTCATAAAGATGTAAACTTTCACGATTTAGGTACGGTGCAAAAGACATTTAATATAAATTGATTGTTTGGCGTAAAATGAATAGCGTTTCCTGAGTAATGGAATAATTCAAAATTTTGGTGGTCAGTAAACGAACTTTTAGGACGTATTTGTATTCTCATATATCTAGGTTGTCAGTGGTAACAAAGCGCTTTATCTAAGCAAAGTAACCGTACCCTTTTGTTGTTGTGATTTATTATTAATGTCTGTAAAACTGATCACCCAGAGATAAATATCCCCGGGAGCTGGTAAACCTTGGAATGTTCCATCCCAGCCTTTGTGAATATCAGTCGTTTCAAAAACGGCTTGCCCCCAACGGTTAGTGACAACGAAATGAAAATTAGTTACCGCAAAGGGAAACTTTACATCAAAGACATCATTTAGATTATCATTATTGGGGGTGAAGGCATTTGGCATTAAGAGATTACAAAGTCCTTTTGTTATCGTAACTGCATCACTGTGGCTACCACATTCATTTGTAGCAGTTAATTCATAAATCCCCTCCTGCATAACCACAAAAGAAGACGCCGTACTTCCATCCTGCCATAAGAAAGAAGCGTTTGTATTTAATGAGGGCGCCAAAACATATTTTTCACCGATGCAAATTGCAGAATCTTTTCCCAGTGAAAAATTGGGAATTTCTTTTTGTGTGATGTTGATCGTATCAGATGCTTTACAATTATTCAAATCAACCCATACATAATATCTACCTGATTTTTTTGCCGGATAATCCGCGGCATTGCTACCATCCTGCCAAACGTAGGTGGCGTTGTTTGCGTAAGCTTTCAGAATTAAATTTTGTCCTTCACAGATGGTTGTATCGTTTCCAAGATGAACAACAGGTGTTGGTTTTACGGTAACATTTATCTGTGCCGTATCAGCGAAACATTGGTTTTGTGCAAAAGCGACGAGTGTATAAATTGACGATTGCAAAGGCGTCACCACGGGATCTGGAATGGAGATGTTGTTCAATCCATCTATATTATTAATCCATTGATATGAAACGCCGCCGGATGCCTGCAAACGGGCAGTTGTACCACTACAAACTTCCATTTCTTTCCCCAATTGCAGACTGAACGGATGAATGATTTTTATAGAGAGCGACGCATTGCTGCTGCATCCAAAAGTATCAGAGACAGCAACGTTATAAATCGTATTATTTAATGGTGAAGCAATTACGGTTGCACCGTTAGTAGCATTGAGCCCCGCGACAGGTGACCATGAGTAAAAGCTACCACCACCTGCGATTACCGAAATGGAAGTGCCTTCACAAATTGTTGTATCGCTCAATGACAACGCAACATTGGGCTTTGCATGTACCTGGAGTAATTTATTCACCGTATCAATACAACCGCCATTATCTACTACAAGCTTCACCATGAAATTACCCGGAGCATTGTATTGTTTTGCAGGAGGATCTTTTTCATTAACAACCGTTCCGTCGTCAAATATCCATTTCCATGAAGGTTGGCCCGCAATCAACGTTCTTCCGGTAAATTGAGCAGTTGTTTCTACACAAATGTCAGACGGGCCGTTTATCTGCCCACCCAGTCCCTGAAAAGCAACAATATTTGTTTCAGTTTGCTTCACGCAACCGGCAGGTGATTTTATTTGAACGCTCACTATATAATTACCCGGTTGCTGGTATGTAAATGACGGCGTTTCAATATTAGCAGTGTCTATTTTGTTTCCCGTACCAAAATCCCAATGATAGGACAAAGATTGCTGCCCTTGCCCGGAGCCGATTGAGGTAACGTCCAGATCAAATTGCACCTCTTTCGGGGCGCATATTTTAGGAATGGTTTTTAAAGAAACGTTTAAAGAATCAATAGAAATTTTATTGGTCAGCATTACCGATGCGGCACATCCATCGGGGTCTTTGGCAATTAGTTTGGGAATATAATTTCCCGGCGTTTTATAATAATGAACAGAAAAAGTGTCACTGGCCTGCGCGAGAGTACCATCTCCAAAATCCCATAAATAAGAAGATGCATTCTGTGATACAGCACTTAACGTGACTGATTGCGCCGTACAGGTTTGAAGCAAATTAGCCGTGATATTTACCTTCTCGTCCCTGACTATCACAGAATCGATATATGTTTTCGATAGCCCGTTATTTCCGGTTACAAAAAGTTTTACAATATATTTTCCTGGTTTTTCATAAACATGGCTGGGCGTGTTGACGTTATCAGAAATGAAGCCGTCTCCAAAATCCCATTTGATATGAGTAAAATTAACGGATGTATTTACAAATTGAACCAAAAGCGAGGAACAATCAATATGATCCACAAATGATGAAGTGAAAGAAAAGTTCGCATTAAAATTCTTTATGGTTATTTTTTTGGAGGCTGTATCGTCACATCCTGTGGTCAGGCTTTTTGCAATAAGCCTGATTGTATAATCACCTGGTTTCGTAAAAGTATAAACAGGGTTAAATTCTGTAGAAGTCTGTCCATCCCCAAAATCCCATTCGTATTTTCTACTTCCAACCCCAAACTCGTTTGTGCTATTATAAAACTGTACAGCTGTATTCAAATGATAGACTAAGGAAGTAATAACGAAGTTTGCTTTTGGACCATTTACAGTCACCATGTGAGATATGAAATCAGTATAAGTACACCCACTGGCATCAGTTATGGTGAGGGAAACGTAATAGGTTCCGGGTTCTGAATAAGTATGAGAAACGATACCGCCTTTGGAAGTCGTAATTGTATCCCCATCCCCAAAATTCCATTGCCGGTTGATAATAGTGGTGTTTGTTGAAGTGGAAATATCATTAAAGAAAAAAGGCGATTTGAAACAAGCCACATTATTTACTATTTCAAACCTGGCTATGGCACCAGTCAATTGTACGGGAATAAAATTGGTGGTATCGAGGCAGGCAATGTGGAATGGCGGTGTTGGCACAAACATTTCTACACTGCTTACTATTCTTATTGAATCTTTTCCTTTTGCCACATTTTTGAATATATTATTGAAGTCCGGACCCATAATCCAATTTTCAAAATCATAGGTGTTATTCCCAAGCAGGAACTCTGTTCCGTCGTTGTATTGATAGCTGTGTACATAGTAATTAGGGCCAAAAGAATATCTTTCCTGGGGCAAATTAGAAAGGGAATAGCTCAATCCTTCTTCCTGGCAAAAATCAGGTTTATAAGATGACAAAACAAGATTCGTATTCAAAATAACCGGAACATCAAATAAAGAATCTTTGTTAGTACAAAGACCGTTTGTGTTCGTTAAGACTACTTTATAGTCCCCAGACGCCGCATAATGATGGCTAATTGCTGTCTCATCTTTATTGAAGGGCGCAGTGGAACCATCTCCAAAATCCCAAATTCCACTTTCTGTATAGCGTGAGGCGTGTTTAAATATTATGGTTGCCCTGTCATCATCGCAGGTATTTATAGCATCAGTTATTTTGGGAAAGGAAGGAGTCACATGAATGTAATCAACCCTTGTAAGCGTATCCCTACATCCGGGTTCATAAACAATTTGTGTTATCGTATGTTTTCCGGTATCCTGGAACTGGTAATTGAATGAATTATAATTACTACTTCCGGCATATTTGCCGTCAATAATCCAGTAATCAGTTTGAGAGTAACCTGTTTTAAACCATACCTTCGAATTACCACAAATTTCCGTTCCGAATTCAGAAACAAAACCTGCCTTAACTTTCGGATAAACCTGGATGCTGGTATAATACGCTTGAGTTGTGCAACCTTTGGCAGTAGTGTAAGTTAAGGTAACTACATTATTAATATTACCAAAATGAAAAGTGTGGGAAGGTTCGGCCTCATTAGAAAAACTACCATCTCCAAAATCCCAATTATAGGAAATGATATCTTCATCCGTAATTGCCTTAAATGTTTTCGTCAATGTATCACAACCGTTATTCCCGTTATTATCAGTAGTTTGGATATATAGATTTGGAATTTTAAGATTCACAGGTTGCTCAATACTGTTTTGGCAACCATTTGCATCTGTTACAAACAAGGTTACATTACGGATACCAGCCTGGAAATTATAGCTTACTTTTTTTCCTGTTGCCTGTATTGGAACCGGGTAATAATACGGTTCAAGGTTCCATTCTGACTTAACCGCGCCTGTTGTTGTGTCTGTAAAATTTACTGTTATCGGCTCGGTGCATTCCTGTGTGATATCAGCAATAAATCCTTTGAGCTGCAGAAGTTCTTTTATCGTTACTTTTTTGGTAATCGTTTCTTCACAATCACCAAATTGATTAGTTAATTGGATGGTATGTTCCCCGGCTGTGGTAAAAGTGTAGGTGTATTTTCCATAATAATCTGTATAAATTTTTTGCCCATCAACTAAAATGGAAAAAGACGTTGGCTTCGGTGTGCTCGTGTTTTTAATTTCAAAAGCGGCATTTTTACAAATAACATCCGGAATATCCAAGGAAGATTTGAAATTCCCAACATTCAAATAAGACGTTTTTACCAATGAGCTTTTACATCCATTCGGATTTTCTATTGCAAGACTAACCGTGTAGCTCCCTTTTTTGCTAAAAACATGTGATGGGTCTTTTTGCGTTGAAAGGTTTCCATCTCCAAAATCCCAACTATATTTCAGTGGTCCTTCGCCTTCACTTTTGTTGATCATTTGTACCGGATCGGGCTGAAAGCATATAAACGTTTTATCGGCATCAAAATCAGCATTAACACCATTAAAAACAGTTATAAGGTTATCGATCGTTTTACTGCTGGTGCAACCGTGGTTATCAGTTACTGACAATCTTACCTGCGGCTCCCCCGCGGTTAAATATGCATGAGAAACGCTGGCTTCATAGCTGCCTTGTGTATAGCCATCTCCAAAATCCCACAAATAGTTCGCAATGCTTCCACCATCGGCCGTTGCTTTGGCGGTAAATGTAGTTGGGTCAGGCGTGCATACTTTCTGAAGAGACGATGAAAAATCAATCGTTGGTTTGTTATAAACTGTTATTGTTTGTGAACTTATTGAAGTTTGATTTCCGTCGGTTATCGTTAGCGTTACTGTATAAGCTTTGGGCTCCAGGAAAACAGCCCCGGGATCTTTTAGGATGGAGGTATTTCCGTTGCCAAAATCCCATAGATAAACAGCATTTGAAGACGCAGAAGACGTATTGGTAAAATGAACCGTAAATGGAGAACAGCCCCCCATATTATCAGCTACAAAACGCGCATTCAATTGCGCGTTTGCTGAAAGGCATGTGCCAATGGCAAAAATAAAAACTAAGAAAAATTGCTTTTCCAATGAGGCTCTCAATTGAAAGTTTTGGTTTAATTCGATTGCAAAATAGTCCGTAAAAAATTTATCTCAAAAAAAATGATATTCGCAGTCTTTATAATGATGCAGCGCTACCGCCATGTCTTGCATTCGCGATGATCAGTCCTGATTAGTAACGCAAATTGAAAATGACTATTGTTGGGAGAGAAAATACAAGTTCTCACCTTCCGTTCATCCCGACTTGTTTTTATTTAGTGAAATTTGGCAATTGAAATATTTAGAAAGCACACTTTCTCACTTTGGAAACATAATAAAAAACACCGGTTGCCCGATGTCTTTTTCTCATAATCAATGTATTTAAAATACGATAGTCTTCAGAACGTTAAAATATCCTACAGTTAATAAGACACTTTAACGAACAGAAACGCTGCAAGAGAAATAAAATTTATTTTTATTTCCGGATAGTGTATTTATTTTAAGTGTATGATGCTATCTAATACCCTACTATATTAAATTGGCTTCTATTATTTTTACGTTGTCCTGTAACATTTGAATACCCTAAAAGTAGAAGAAGCAATAAACTAAAAACAAACTTTTTGTCGCGAGAAATCATGGATTCATTTTTCTTTAAAACTATAAGATAAAAATTTAGCGGAAAAAATAGCGGAAAATTCTTCTCGAAAGTTACATATCGATGTGATAAGCTATTCTTACAAATGCTTCAGATAATGGTCAGGATCATCATCATTCCGTTTACTTCTATAACGGGCTCTCCTAAATTAAGAAATCTCTTTCAATAGTAAACAAAGAAGTGTGCTGGCTTTTATTTTAGAAAATAAAAACAGAATTCTATTTTCGCTCTTGAATGAAAATTAGATATAAAAACATCCTACATGACAGGATTTTTCACATCCTGATCTTAACCTAATAACTACCCATCAACACTTTTATCAATCACTCAATTTAAAAATAACAGCGAATGTTAGTGCAATCACAAAAGCGGTTGTGAACATGATCAACATATACTTTAATTGAATCAGCAAAGGCGGAACGTGCAATTTTTTAAGTTCCGGTGGTTACGGATACTTTTCTTCATCGTATTCCATAATAATTCTTTTTCAATATCTCAATAAATAAATATGCCGGAAAAGGTTAAAGAAAGAAAGATTTCTTTTCTCGTAAATGCCATTCTTTTTTGATGGAAAAAAATCGACGCTTCGTAACGAAGCTGCTCAATATTTTTTTCGGAATCATGATTCACAATACTTATTTTTTAAAAAATTAATAAATAATTGTGTTAGAATAAAAACATTCTTAAGCCCTCTAATTTTAATCATGCGTATATTTATACCCACATATATCACACTTTAATCATTCGCATGAAATCAAAAATTTTAAAGACGAGCTTCGTTGTTTTACTCATAGCGGGAAGTATCAGTCTCGCTTTTGCCTGGGGACAATGGGGACATAAACATATCAGTCGTGCCGCAGTTTTTGCGTTGCCATCACCCATGCAGGTATTCTTTTATAACCACATAGATTTTATTACAGAATCTGCGGTGGTACCGGATTTGAGAAGAGCCCTAATCGGCGATAAAAATGAAAGCCCGCGGCATTTTATAGATGTGGAAGATTTTAAAATACCTTTAGACTCTTTCCCGAAAACAAGTGACGAAGCATTCAAAAAATTTGGTGCTGCTTTTTTAAATAAAACGGGTTACGTACCTTGGTATATTCAAACGCTCACAGAAAAATTAACTAACGCATTTAAGAAAAGAAATAAATCTGAAATACTTTTTTTAGCTGCCGATCTTTCACATTACATTGCAGATGCCAGCCAACCGCTTCATACCACATCCAACTACGACGGACAATTAACCGGTCAGAAGGGAGTACATGCACTTTGGGAGTCGCGACTGCCTCAATTGTTCGGAAGCACCTATGATTTTAAAACAGCGCCAGCAGAATATATTGAAGACATTCCTGCCAAAACAATGGAAATTATTGCACAGTCGCATGTAGTGGTAGATACGATAATGGCAAAAGATAAACAAGTAAGAGACCGATTCACAAAAGACAACGTGTATAAAAAAGACAGTAGCGGTGATACAGTGATGTTTTATAACTCACCCGTTTATTCAGATGAATATGCCCGTGAATTTAACACGGCTTTAGATGGAATGATAGAAAATCAATTACGCATTTCGATATACAATGTAGCTTCCTTTTGGTACACAGCCTGGGTAAACGCCGGAAAGCCGAATCTGATTTCTTTAGACGATCCACATCTTACCAAACAAAATAAGAAAAATTACAACCTGGAAAAGAAAGCCTGGGAAAATGGTAAGATATTAAATCTATCAAACGGGCCTGATGAATAAGTTGGCAGAAAATAAAAAAGAGCGTTATTTATTGCTTCACTGTGGAACTCGTTTCGATGAATAGTTATAACCTTATCGCAATCGATTTCAATGAAAACGATTGCGTTTGTACCGTCAGGAAATAATTTTTGGATTGAATGAAAATATCGGTTTTTTGTCGGTTTACTATTTGGCCATAATTTAAATTTTGCCAGCCATAATTAACTTCAATCCGAATAAGTCGAAATTTCTATCATTATGTTTTCAAAATTAAAATAGAAGCCAAAGCTGTCCCTTATCTTTCGCGGTTCCTGTTCGTCCACCAGTCGGGCAGTTTTTAATTGGTGGTATAGTCGGGTCACGTCCTCAGCACTGCGTTGTAGAAATCCAATGTGAAAAGATTCGGGATATTTTGCATGGCCATCCTTTGCTTTCGTAAGTACCAAAGTAAATTCATCTTCATTGACAAGAATGGCAATAATGCTATCGCCTTTTATTTCAACGCAATTAAAGTTGAAATAAGTTTCAAAGAAATGAATCGCTTTCGCTACATTGTTTACTACCAGGTTAATGTGATTTAATTTCATTATTAAGAGATTTCACGCAAACTAATAATTATTTTTCTTCAGAAAATCGATCCCCTCTTTTGAGAAAAAGCCCCTAAGAGTAAAAAAGCCATTCCAACGTTGATCAGTTATGCAAATGAAGTTATTAAAATGTCAATCTGCCGCCGCAAAATAAGAAATACCACTTTTTGTTTATTTACTGGGCCAATCTAGTTCCTCCCAAATATTCAATGTGGTAATCTCGGTTTCAAATAGCTATACACCCACGTTCCGGCGAGCGCGCTCAACAACGTAACAACTGCGATGCTCAATCCGCTCCCAATTTGTACATAAATAGGTCCGGGGCACGCGCCTGTCAACCCCCAACCTACACCGAATAACAGTGACCCATACACGTATCCCCAGTTGAATTCTTTTTTATCAATCTTCACGGGTTCTCCATCGATTGTTTTTATATTGAATTTTTTAATAATAAAAATTCCCAATGCGGAAGAAGCGATACCGGTAATAAAAATTCCAAACAATTGAAAGCCCTGAAAATGGAACATTTCCTGCATGCGAAACCACGAAACCGCATCTGATTTCATTAGCGCTATTCCAAACAAAGTTCCTATCAGCAGGAACAGAAAATTTCTTTTTTTCATAATGGTTATTTAAGAAGTAAGGGTAAAATAAAATTAGCAGTTAGAATACCGCCCAGGAAAAACAAAACGGTTGCCAACAGCGATGGCCATTGCATCATAGAGATGCCTGCTATGCCGTGTCCGCTGGTGCAGCCACCTAAATACCGGGTACCAAAACCCACTAAAAATCCTCCGCCCACTGTGATTATTAAATGTTTCCAGGTAAGTAAATGCGCCCAACTATACACTTCCACAGGTAAAATTCCATTTTGTTTCGAAACGCCTAAGGCCTGTAAATTTTGCCAGGTAGCATCCGACAAAGGCATGACATGTACCGGTTGCAATAACACCCCTGCAATAAAACCACCGATTAGCAGACCAACAACGAAATAAATATTCCACAAATAATCTTTCCAGTTATACTTTAAAAAAGGAATTTTTGCAGGGAGACACATGGCGCAAATATGCCGTAGCGAACTTGAGATTCCCAAAGTTTTATTGCCTACCAGTAAAAGAAGTGGAACGGTAAGCCCAATTACAGGACCGGCTACATACCAGGGCCAGGGTTGCCGGATAAAATCAATCATATTAAATAGTTTATTTTTTTGAGGTACCAAAAGTATTTAAAAAAGATGAGTGAAAAGGAGAAGCGATATGAAAAGAACAAAACAAAAATCCTCAAGAAAGGTTCTTTCACTGACAACAAGTTTAATTCTGATTAGATAGTGCCTGATTAGCTAATTAGCCAGGGAATGAACCAATTGACAAGTTAACCAATCAACCATTTAACAAATTGACCAATAAGCCAATTTCCCCTTATCTTCGCAGCCCAAAAATAAGTTCTTAAAAAGATGCTAAGTAGAAGAAATATTCGGGTGAAAGTGATGCAGACGCTTTACAGCGTTGAATCTATGAATCGGGAAACCCGCGTAAGCGAACCATTGCAGATTCTAAACAAGAACCTTGAGAATGCCCAACAGTTATTTACTTACCTTGTTTTCTATATGCTGGAAGTGGCGCGATACTCTGAGAAGGATGCCTTAAAAAAATCACAAAAATACCTGCCTACAGAAAGCGATCTCAAAATAAACACAAAAATAGCCGGAAATGAATTGGTCTGGAAAATTACAGAAAACGCTTCTTTCACTACGTCTGTAGAAAAATTCAAGATCAAATACCTGATCGATGATGAAATGGTCAAAAAATCCTATTTGGCTTTAACTCATTCTCCCGAATATAAGGAATACATCGAACTGCAATCGCGAGACAAAAAATCAGAAAAAAATATATTAGAATTTATTTTTTCAGATCTCATGTTGCCCGATGAATATTTTACCAGCGATGTGGAAGAAAAATTTATTCATTGGGATGATGATGGTGACATGATGATCTTGCTGATGGCTAAATTTTTACAAAAACCGTCCGCCTTTGATTTTGACCAGATGGTGGGTGCGGAGAAAATGAAATTTGCAAAAGACCTGCTGGAGGCGGTAATTGATAAGGATGAATTTTGCCTCAACATTATTAAGCCGAGATTAAAAAACTGGGATTCGGAACGTATCGCTTTACTTGATATGATCATGATAAAAATGGGCTTATGCGAATTATTATATTTTGAGACCATTCCACCGCGCGTGACGATCAACGAATATATAGACCTGGCAAAAGAATACAGCACGGAGCAAAGTGGCCATTTTGTAAACGGTATTCTCGATAACATTCACAAAGAGTTTCTGGCGGAAAATAAAATCCATAAGACGAATTACAAAAACAGTACTTTATAATACATTTGCAAAAAACCGGGATGAAAAAATTAGTAGTTATTTTCTGTGTAGTTTGTACGTTATTTTCCTGTAATATCAGGAATCAAAAAAACCATCTTGGACTTAGTGGAAACGGCGCGCCTCAGTTTGATGATTCTACATCTGTAGCTGTGTTGGATTCCGTTTACGATTTTGGCAAGATAACCGAGGGCGAGAAAGTTACGTTCAATTACCGTTTCAAAAATACTGGCAAGCATCCATTGGTAGTGGCTTCGGCTGTAGCCAGTTGTGGCTGCACCGTACCCGAAAAGCCGGAAGAACCAATCCAGCCAGGAGAAACTGGAGTGTTAAAAGTAGTTTTTAATAGTGAAGGAAAACAAGGACCTGCGCATAAAACAATTAGAGTTGTCTCTAATGCTTACCCTTCATTCCCCACTTTATTGTTAACTGGAATTGTGAATGCGAAAAATTAATTCTGATCATCAATAGTTTTTTTTAACCGCTGTAAATACAGCAAACAAACAAATAATATGAATTTAGCAACAGTGTTTTTAATGTTAGGACAGGGCCAGGGCGGCGGTGGATTTCAGTTTGTATTTTTAGGATTAATGGTCCTTGTTTTCTGGATGTTTATGATAAGGCCACAGGCAAAAAAAGCAAAGCAGCAAAAGACGTTTTTGGCCAATCTGCAAAAAGGAGACAAAATAGTTACTATCGCCGGCATACACGGGACGATCAATAAAATGAACGAAGATGGCACTTTCATGCTTGAAACCAATCCAGGCTCATACATGAAGATGGAAAAGACCGCTATAAGTATGGAAATGAGCGCCAAGCTGAATGCAGTACAAACTCCGGCTCCCATAAAATAGGTAAGATGTCGGATTGGTTGATATTTGAATGATTTAGTGCATCAAACTTTGCTGGATATATATCCAAAAAGAAATGTTACGAATAGGAATTACCGGGGGAATTGGCAGCGGCAAAAGCACCGCTGCCGGCATATTTGGTGTGCTTGGTATTCCTGTTTACAGTTCGGATGACGCATCAAAAAGACTGATGGTGGAAGATGAAAATCTTAAAGAAAACATCATTAAGTATTTTGGTGAATCATCTTATGAAAATGGCTCCCTTAATAGAAAGTATTTAGCCGGGCAGGTATTTAACGATCCCAAAAAAATTGCGCTTCTTAATTCATTGGTTCATCCGGCAACAATCTACGATGCCAGGAAGTGGATGGAAAAACAAAAGTCTGCTTACGTGATAAAAGAAGCCGCGCTTATTTTTGAAAGTGGTTCCAATAAAAATTTAGATTATGTGATTGGCGTCAAGTCACCAAAAGAGCTAAGAATCGAAAGGGCAACGAAACGCGACAATGTAACACGTAAAGAAGTAGAAGCCCGAATGAAATTGCAAATGGATGAAGATGAGAAAATGAAAAGGTGTGATTTCGTCATCGTAAATGATGAGCAACAAATGTTGATTCCACAGGTAATTTCATTGCATGAAAAGTTTATGAAAGAAGGCCGTTGATTGATTTAACAGACTTTGAATTGAACTAAAAGAAAATGGATTCGTTGAGAGAACAACAATCCATTTAAAGAAATCCCTTTAATTTATATTCTTTCATAAAATCCATTGCTCCGACCATATCCTCATGCAGAAAACGATCAGTATTATTAAATGAAATTTTCTTCCTGAATTCTGTCACCAGCATTTCTATTGCCGGCGATGAACGCAACGGTCTTCGATATTCCAAAGCTTGAATAGCCGTCATCAGTTCTATCGCCAAAACCTTTTCCACATTTCCAATTAGCCGATAACATTTGGTAGCCGCATTGGCGCCCATACTTACATGATCCTCCTGGTTGTTAGATGATGAGATCGAATCAACACTCGAAGGAGTGCATAATTGCTTATTCTCACTTACTATAGCAGCCGCGGTGTATTGCGGAATCATCAATCCCGAATTTAGCCCGGAATTTTTCACCAGGAATAAAGGCAAATCTCTTTGCCCACTTAGCAGTTGATATATTCTTCGCTCAGAAATATTAGCAATCTCGCTCATAGCAATGGCGAGAAAATCCAATCCTAATGCCAATGCCTGCCCATGAAAATTTCCTCCGCTAACTATCCTGTCTTCATCAGGAAAAATATTGGGATTATCAGTAACCGAATTTATTTCCTGTAAAAATGTTTTCAGTACAAATTCGAAAGTATCCTTTGAAGCGCCGTGTACCTGGGGAATACAACGAAATGAATAAGGATCCTGAAGTTGCTTTTTTTTCTCCAAAACAATTTCGCTTCCTTTTAAAATCTTCCGTAAGTCACCGGCAACGGAGATCTGTCCGGGATGTGGGCGGATGGCCTGTAATTTTTCATGAAAGCATTCTGGGTTACAATTAAAGGCATCGAAAGAAATAGCGGAAATTATATTGGCCCACTGCAATAATTGATCAGACTTGATAAGATTATAAATTCCGTAAGCGCTCATAAATTGCGTGCCATTTATCAATGCCAGACCTTCTTTACTTCGAAGTAGAATCGGTTCCCATTCCATTTTTTTTAAAGCATCTTCTGGTTTCATTTTTTTACCGGCCAACTTAATTTCTCCTTTCCCAATTAGCGGGAGACTAATATGTGCCAACGGTGCCAAATCGCCGGAAGCTCCAAGTGACCCTTGCGTATAAACTATTGGAAGCACGTCATTGTTATACATGTCCGTCAGCCTTTTCACCGCTTCTATTCCAATTCCGGAATAGCCGTAACTCAAAGATTTCATTTTGAGCATCATCATCAGTTTTACGATCTCGTCAGGCACTTCTTCCCCCAAGCCACACGCGTGCGATAACAACAAATTACTTTGCAGTGTATTCAATTGTTCTTTTTCAATTTGCACATCCTGCAAGAATCCAAACCCTGTATTAATACCATAAAATAGTTCCGATGATGAATTGATTTTTTTGTCAAGGTATTCACGGCATTTTGAGATGGCTTCGTGAGCCGCATAAGTGATCGAGAGGGATTGTTTATATTCCAACAAATTCTTTATTTGCTGAAACGTAAGGGTGCCGTTATCGAGCGGAAGGTAGTTATAGTCCATGGCTGAATATTATTGGTTTCAAAATTAAAGAAAAGTAACTGGCAGGACATTTTAGATTTGTGATTGCTTCTATTGAACAGAGGTTTAATTTTAGGATAAAATAAATTTATATTTCATTTTTTTTAATCTTTGCGCTGGTATTTTGTTTAACAAGATATTATATTTGCAATTACGAAAAACTAATAGCTTCGGCGTGCTGAATGTATAGATTTTTAACCATAATCCTCTTCCTACTGGTTTGTCTGCAAAAAACAACTTTTGCGCAAGACACTTTACCCAAAATAACAGTAACTCAATTAGGCCAAAAGGTTTTGGTCTCCTGGAACAATCCGTATTATAATGCAACCAACATTATGATACAGAGATCAGGAGATAGTCTCAAAAATTTCAAAACCATTGGAAGCGTCTTAAATGTAGCGCCTGGTGTCAACGGATTTACAGATACCAAAGAATTTATTCCATCCGATCAATATTACAGGGTATTCGTTTCTTTTGAAGGTGGCTCTTACATTTTCACGAAATCTCAACGGCCCGGGCTAGATACGCTAAAAGTGCTTCCGCCCATAGAAACCCATATTATAAAAGAGGCACCGAATAAAGAGAAAAATGTTTTTGTTCCTTCCAGGCATGTTTATACAGGAAAAGATAACAACGTGATTATCTCCCTGCCCGATTTAACGAAAAACAAATACACGATAAAGTTCTACGAGGAAGACGGGACCTTTTTATTCGAACTCAAGAAAATACCGGAAAGTTACCTCACACTGGATAAGTCCAATTTTAGGCACGCCGGATTATTTATTTTTGAAATTTACAATAATAAAATTATCATAGAGCGCCATAAATTTTATATCCCAAAAGACGGGAGGCCCATGCCAGCAATGGATAAAGACGGAAACGAGATAAAATGATATTAATTGATTCATGTTGTCGCGCACTTTGGGAGATGATCACCGACACTCGAAAGTTTTCATCTACAGTAAACCAACAATTAATCCGAATTTTTATTTAAGAACCCACGAAAGTGTTTTTTGTAAATCCACAAGAATTAATTTTTTGGATACAGTAAACGCACAAATAACCTGTATTTTAGTTTTTGTCACCTGTGCGAAAAATTTTAGCTTATGAAATACATTTGAATATCAAGACTCTCATTTGTTTATAAAAAAAATGGCCGGGATTTTCCCGGCCATTTACATTTTTGATGATGGTTTTATCACCCCTTAATACAGAACTTTTATGATATGGACACTCCGATCAGGTTTTATGATTTCTAATTGATACATGCCATGAGCCATTTTATAATCCCATTTAATGTCCTCGCTTCCATTTCCGCCGGCATAAGTAATTTCTTTTGCCAGGATCACCTGTCCTAACGGATTCAATAACCTGATGCGGTATTTGCCTTGCGGCTGGTTGATGAATTGTAAATGAATGACTGCGTCAGTAATCGGGTTTGGATAAATACTGATACCCGTTTTAAAATTGCTGATTGAAACCTTTACCACCGTACTGTACACTACTTTGCCATTTTTATCAACACTTCTTATCCGATATCCATTGTCTCCTGGTAGGGCGTTGTTATCAGTCCACTGGTAACTTGCCGCGCCGCTATTGGTCGCATTTACTGTTTCTTGCTTAACAAAATTAATTCCATCAACAGACTTTTCCACTTCATAATCAAGCATGTTATTTTCATTTTTCACATTCCATACCACCAATATATCCTTATCTGCCTGGTTGGCCGTAAGCGATACAAATGTAAACGGTGTTGGTATTACTGGTGCTGCTGCTATTGATCGTTTAAATACAACCATAAATCGATCTTCCGCGTAAGAAGCAGCATCTGAATTAACCGTAAAGCTAGATGAGGTAATACCACTTAGGCTCACATCAGTTGTTGTCTTTAGATAATTGTCGATCAAATAAGCCTTTAAATCTTCCTTGTCCATGTTATCCGGATTGAACTGGAATTGATAGGTTTCTTTTGCAAGATTTGTCAGATCAAAATAAACCGTGTCGATAGATTTTACAGGCGCACGGGCTTCGACGGCTAAGATCACCCCATCTAATCTCAAGCCTAAATTCTCTCCAGAATTTTTCATTTTTATAGCATCGTTCACATCGATCCCGTTTTTATAACGACTGTTAAATGCCACCGCGTTTCCATCTATAATTTTTCCGGCAGCCGTGCATAAGAACGTCCTTATGAACTCGCTTGGAGACGAATCTTCGCCACGAAATGCAAGGTGGCTTCCGGTGGCTTTAGCACTTTCGTTGAAAGTGAGCGTTACCTGAGTGCTCGCATTATTATTTACGAAGATTGCCTGCCCTGACTCAATATACGGATACTGAATTTTGTCAGCATAGTAGTCAGTAGGAACCGTAGGCCAATAGGAATTTGTCGGAGAAAAAGTTTGATAGCCTCCGGCGCCACGGTCCCCGGATACTAACGGATCCCATACGTAGAAAGTAGAATTGACGCCTCCAATTCCTGCTAATTTCCTAACGTCTACGCGCGAAGCATACGGGTTTCCTAAAGAATAAAAAGAATTCGCCGGAATATTGAAACTAACCGAACCTGTATTTAATTTCCCTCTGGTACGCATTACTGTTGCAAAGTGAGGTGATGATAGATCTGCAGTGGCGCGCCTGTCGCCACGAATGAACAGGAAGAAACCGTTTTGAACTAATCCATTTTGAATATCCGGGAAAAGTATATCAGTCCTTGTTATATTTATGAAGGCCTGCGTAGGATTATTCCAATATTTCATAGACGGATTAGGGCTGGAAAAGTCAAGTCCGTTAGCAAGTACCGGTCCTGTAATCTGCGTACCATAGCCAATTATAGCTGTGGTATTGCCGGTAGGCTGGTCTTCCTGCCATGCCTGGTGTATCGTTTGAGTGGTCTGAGTTGGCACTGCAAGGAACTGCCAGTTATTAATTGCGGCAGAATAACGCTCTACAGTTACTTCCCCCGTGATTGAATTGGCAGCTTGTAACACCCCAACATTTGCCGTAGCCAAGGCGGTGGAAAGCAATGTCAGATTGTTACCGGTATTCAATTTGCCATTTGTTGCATTGCCAAAAGTTAAGTCTCCGGAAATCTGAAATGCACCCCCGGATGATCCGACAGAAAGTGTACCGGGATCGCTGACAATTAAATTCTGTATCGTATTATTTTTAAAAGTATTGCCATTTATACTTTGACCGGACGCACCGTTAAACTCAATGGTACCCGCTGTGACATCAAATGTCCCCGAATTCGCGACAGAACCTGCTACCTGTAATAAACCGGTACCGTTTACTGTTACTGAAGCATTGGCGTCGATCTCAAGATTAGTAATGGTGGCTGTTCCCGAAGCCAACAAAGGATAATTGTTTGAAGCCACCTGCGGAATCTTTACATCCGGACATGAGGTGGATGGCAAGTTTCCGTCAGACCAGTTATTCGCATCGTTCCAGTCTGTGCTTTCTTGTCCCGTCCATAAGTTGTGGACTCCAATGGTATAAGGAGAAGAATAGGAATCGCCGCATACACCGCCATCAAACACCGCTCTGAAATAAGTGGTGGTGGTCACTGTAAAAGATAAAATATTATTATTGCCTATTTTAACTGTAGCCCAGGTAAAACCACCGTCTGTTGAACCTTCCCAATGATCGATAGTTCCGGAAGATCCATTTAAGGTAAGTGTGCCGGATGGTGTGGAACAAAGCTGTGCAAAATTTGTAGTAAACGACGTTCCGGTATTTACCAGCGGGTCAATGGTGATTGTACCATTCGTTGAAGCACCCACACAAGAGCTTGTCGCTGTTACTGTGTAAGTAAATGCGCCGGATTCGGTTGGCGTTCCGGTAATAGTAACAATGCCACTATTTACTGTATAACCAACTCCGTCAGGTAACCCTGTTACTTTAACATCTGCATCGTGAGCGCCAGTGATCGTATAGTTTATATTATCTATCGGTGAGTTAAAACATTTTACTTGTGCAGCATTGGATCCTACGTTCAGATTTACTGTTGCATTCGCAGAAACTGTGATGGCGCCGGTAATGGCTGCCGCTTCACAGGTACCGCTGGTAGTAATCGTATAATTAAATAAGCCAGAAACAGTAGGTGTGCCGGAAATCGTGAAATTTCCTCCTGAGTAAAAGCCATTGACACCTGAGGGTAATCCTGAAGCAACAGCACCGCTACCTGTTCCGCCAACTGCGTAAACAACATCACCCATTTTAATGTTGATGCATAGGGTTTGATTATCGTCGCCCGATGCTTTTTGAATCGTTTGCACAGTGGACCTGATCGTACCGGACAGGCTATCCGCATTACATGAAGCGCCGGTAGTGACTATTTTATAAGTAAATGTGCCGGAATCTACAGGCGATCCTGTGATAGTAATCACATTGCCAGATGTGTCGGCTTTAACACCTGTTGGCAAATGAGAAACGAAGGCTCCCGTAGCCAGTTGGCTAAGGGTATATTTGATTGGTGTTATCGGAGTTCCTTTACATACTACCTGGCTGTCAGTTCCCGCTGACGAAGAAAGTGTCGCTTTTTGTCCGTTTACTGTTATTTGCCCGGTAGCAGTAGTTGGATTAGCACACTTACCCGTAGTGGTGATCGTGTAATTATAGACACCAGAAGTATCGTCAGGTGTACCACTAATGGTAAGTGTGATACCGTTTTTAAATTCCGCGATAACCCCGTTTGGTAATCCGGTAACAGTTGGAATGCCACCACTGCCGACGGTGTAAGTAACATCGGTCATTTTATCGCCCCTGCACATTGTTTGATTGTCAGTGCCAGCAGCACTTGTGAGCCTAATGAAGGTAGAGAGGGTAGCGAAGGAAATATCATCAAGACCGAAATCGTTACCGTTTCTATCCGTATTCAAATCAACAATTTGAATGACGGCAGTAGTTGCAGAGCCCGAAAACCATCCGTTTGTTGCCCCATAATAGAACCGGACCCAATTACCTATATCCACTCCCGCGGCACTTGTCGGTTGTTCAGCAACTGTCAAGTCAGCGATTGTGCCAATATTAAGCCCATTTACCGAAAACTGCAACTTTGCAGGCGAATTGGGATTCAAATTCATTCCCCAGGCACTATAGTAGTAATTGGTATTGGGAAGCACCGATACTGTTTCCTGCCAGATGATACCTGTTCCCGGGGCTCCATTCAATATCATAAACTTGCCGGTTTGTGCCGGTGTAGTATGGTCTTTTCCAAAAAACTGATTATGATAATTGTTAGCATTAGTATCAACCGCATACAATCCCTCCGGATATAATGAGCCCGCACCTGTCTGATTTCCCGGAGGCGCTACATAGCCATATTCTGTATAAAACCCTGTATTGCCCGCTTCAAAATTTCCATTCTTTACCAATTCCTGGGCAATGCTTAAGAATCCTGTCCCTACACAATGCAGTCCTGTGGTAGCAGAAACGGTATATAATTTTGCTTCATCCACATTGATCACGCTGGTGGTTTCGCCTGTATTCCACACATAAGACGAAGCTGCCGGTATGGAGCTTGCAGTTAACTGCACCTTATTAGGAACGGAGCAGTAATCCGCCTGGACAGTTACCACCGGAGCAGGAGTGACCGTAATTGTAACGTTGGACGCAGTAGTGCAAGAGTTAGCATCTTCCGCTTTGCCTGTATAGATAGTAGTAGCAGACGGCTTTGCATATACCGTTGGCCTCGCGTCACCCGTGTAACGAATGGTAGCCGATGGATCTGTAAACAGGCTGTCCAAGGGCGACCACACTATGTTTATAGGGTTCACCGGTACATGATAGTATATGGTTAACGTCCAGTTTTGAAGTATTCCGGTATTTCCCGCCGTGCCGTCTGTAATATATAAAATCCAGTTTCCATTAGGCGGGTTCAAGGTGGTACCAAACAGATCAGTAAACTTCCGGGTATTTGCATTGCCTGCTTCCGCACCATAGAGATTATCCCCTTCTGCAGAGTAGGTCCCTGTGTATGGAGAACTGCCTGTTGTAACCACAGGGTATTGCGAAGTGCGGCTGCTAATAGTATCTTTTGTAAGATTAGGGCCATACAAGCTATAAGCTGCCAATGTAATTATTTTTCCATCGGGAGATCCAAGGTTAATGGACAGATCATTTACTTCCGGATGTTGAACGTTCAAAGTTACCTGTACACTATCTACAACGCCACCAACAGGAATGGTTCCAGTAGGAACTGTGATGGCATTGCTGACACCGGTTGGGTTGTTATCCGGAATAGTAAAATTAGGTGAAGAAGTCCAATCAGGACTAAAATTACCCGCGTGATTTTCTACAGAAGACAAAGGCAGAATACTACCTGAGCAAATAGTCGTATTCCCCGGAGTAATCACTACCGGTGCAGGCAAAGGATTTACCGTTATGGTAGTATAGTTAGGTAAGTAGGTTATTCCGGTCGAGGTGCAATTCGCATCTTGAAGCGTTGAAATAGTATAATTGGAAGAAGTAGCAGGCGTAATTCCCGTTAATACAATCGGGGTACCAGAAGTGCCGGCAAACGGAATACTGTTGGTAATTGTATTAGTGCCGTCCTTTTCCAACACAGTACCAGTCATCGCACCGGAACCTGTCAAGTTTAAGGTCAGCGTAGTACTCCCACCGATACAAATTGGAGTCACACCGCTGATTGTTGCACTCGGACGCGGATTCACAGTTTCTTTTTGAATGGTAGAATAGGCTGTATCACAAGGCGTAGCCTGCGTCAATGCCCGGTACCATGTAGTTGTATCAATGTTTATAAAATTATAAAAAGTATCTTTTTTACTTGCATCTACGATCCAGGTCAGACCACCATTTGTAGAATATTCCCACCACAAAACGGACCCCGAGTTTCCTCTTAAAAGCACAGAGCCACTTGTTCCGGCACAAATAGTTCCGGTACCCGAAGGCCCGGGAGTCACTGCACCACCATTTTTCCTATTCACTGTAATGGTTACGGCATTAGAAGGCGCTTCTGTGCAGGTGCCGCTTTGTATTATTGCGCGGTATTGTGTGGTGATCGTTAAGTTGGAATATGTTAGTGAACTAGTTACGTTTGAAATAGGGAGCCAGGTAGTTCCATCTGTAGAAGATTCCCATCTGATAACGTTACCCACCTTATCAGAACCTAAATTAATGGTTCCGCTATTGGTAGGGGTACAAACCGTTGCAGTTCCTGTTAAAGTACCTCCCGCTGAAACGGGGCTAACGATTACACTTACCGTTCCTGTTTGACTTTGTGCACAAGCCGTAGAAGAATTATCCTGCACACTGATCAACTTATAGGTAAAGGTATGCGCGACAGTAGTCGTTATCGGAACTGTAACGGTATTACCGGAGGTAGTAGATACTGACTGGTTAGCGCCTCCGTCAATGGTGTAGGTAAATGTATAAGGTGCGGTGCCATTGGATCCAGTGAACGTAATATTCGCAGCATCATTTAAACACAAGGCAGTCGGACCTGTCATTGTTGCTGTTGGCAATGGATGTACGGTTATTGTAGCTGTTCCTGTAGCAGTTTGTGTACAACCAAAAACATCTTTTACGCTTACCAGGTTATAGTCGTACGTTCCCGGAGTGCCAGTAGGTGCTGGAACGGTTACAGAATTTCCTGACGTAGTTGTAACGGTTTGGTTGGAACCGGTGCCAATCTTATAAGTAAAAGTATAAGGAGCCGTGCCATTCGATCCGGTAAAAGTAATGACAGGTTGAGTGCTATTGGCACAAACAGCAGTGGTACCGCTGATAGTAGCTGTAGGCAAAGGATGTACGGTAACAGTTACTGCATTGGTCTGAGTTTGCGAGCAAGTGTTATTGTCCGCTACATTGGTTAGTTGATAAATATAGTCTCCCGGTGTACCCGTTGTAGGAACCGATACAGTTTGGGAAGCTCCCGAAGAAACGATATCGGATTGTACCACTCCGTTGAGAGTATATGAAAAAGTATAGTTAGCTGCTCCATCCGCGCCTGTAAAAGTTACTATTGGAGAAGTTCCATTTTGGCAAACAGCCGCATTATTGGTTGCAACAGTTGCAGTAGGCAAGGTGTTTACCGTAACAGGATAAACAGTAGGTGCCGGAGCCGAGCATATGCCGGAATTAAAATTCACACTGATGGATTGTGGGCCCGCCGCATTCCAGGTTACCGTTGCAGAATTATCTGTTGTGCTGTCACCCAGGCCACCACCTAACGTAATCGTACCTCCTGTTACAGCCCAAACGTAATCTGAATAACCGGTTTGCACCTGATACGCATTACCGGTAGAATTCAGGCAAACTTTTTTCGGGCCGCTCGTGTTAAAGGCAGGTATGTCAGGCGAGGTACTCACCACAGAAACTGAAGTGTTGCCGGAACATCCATTAGCATCCGTATAGTTTACCAGTACAGATTTAGGAATCGTATTATTATCCCAATGGATCGTGATGTTATCATCAGTCGTTTTGCCACCCGCTGTTGGGATACCATGCGTATATGTCCAAATATAATTGTGAATTCCACTTCCGCTTTGGGTGGTATAGCTTAGCGTCTGATCCGGGCATATCTGGTCAGGGCCAATCAAAACCGGAACAGGCAAGGTGTCAATGATTACATTCACACTTCCTGCCTGCGCATTTGCGCAATGAGTAGTACTCCCATCTTGCACGCTAACCAACGCATAAGTAAAAGTGCCTGATCTTGTAGTAGGTTGATAAACTGTAACACTGGAATTTCCCCCGGTAGTGGAAACCGTTTGGCTTGCTCCTCCATTCACAGTGTAAGTAAATGTATAGGGCGTACTACCAACCGCACCTGTAAATACGACTCCCGGCTTGGTTGGCGAGTTCAGACATTCTTTCGGATTAGCATCCTTGCCTATTGTCGCAGTCGGCAAAGGATTTACGGTGATATGATAGATAGCAGATACCGCACCAACTCCACAAGAATTTTGACCATAAACAGTCAGATCGCCCGATGTAGCATTCGCGGCAAAATCAATCGTGATATTATTTGAAGTACCATTATGAATAGTGGCTCCGGTACCGGAATACGCCCAATGATAACCTGCCGCATCCGCATAGGTGATGGGCGTAACAGAATAAGCCACAACGGAAGTGCTTTGGCAAACCGTCGGAGTGCCTGTAGGTTTTACAGCTGCTAACGGTATAGGGTTAACGAGCACCGTTGCTGATTCGCCAGTGATCGTACTGCCGCAGGTGGTAGCACTTGCGTCTTTTACACTAATTAGATTGTAGGTAAAGGATCCGGCTGTGGTAGTTGGCGCACTTAGAGTTGCAGTATTAACGGTTGACACTATGGTTTGCGTTGGGCCTCCGTTTATGTTATAACTGAATGTATAAGGAGCGGTGCCCAGACTTCCGGTAAATGTAACAGTTGGCGCAGCAGCATTCTGACAAAGCGTGGTAGTACCTGAAATCGTTGCGGCAGGTAATGGGTTAATAGTTACCTGCAAAGACGACGAAGTTCCGGTTGTGCATCCATTTACTCCGGCAACAGTTATATTTCCGGTGGAAGCTGTATTTGAAAAATTTACGGTAACAGTATTACCTGTCGAACCACCCACAAAAGAAGCCCCGGTTGGTAATGACCAGACATAACTTGTAGCATAAGTAATAGCAGACACTGTATAGGTAACATTGCTGGTTCCGGCACAAAGTTCTGTAGTACCAGAAGGCTTTGCGGCGGCTGCCGGTATCGGTTTAATGATCATTGCAGCAGCCGTAAATGTTTGCATGCAACCATTACTGTTAGTGACGTCCACGCTCACCACATTGCCGTTGGCAAGTGTCGTGTAACTATAACTTGATAAAGTTCCCCTGTCGACCGGCGAGACGCCATTTACCTTAAACACATATTTCGCATACCCCGTTGGAGCATTAAAGGTCACTTTTGTGCCAGGGCAAACGTCATTGACATCAGGAGCAAAAGTACCAGTTGGCAAAGTACTTACCGAAACAGGAACTGATGTATTAAAAGTGCCGTTACAACCATTCTCATCTACTACTTCTACAGTTATAACAGGCGTTCCCGGAGTTAAAGAAGAAGTTGTGTAAACATTGGATCCTGGCTGAGGGCTAACAGGATTGCCGTTTATTTTAAAGGTATAGCTGGAATAATTGATTGGCGCAGTAAAAGTGATTGGATCTCCCGCACATATTTTTCCGTCATTAACTGGCCCGTTTCCGGAAGTTTCCGTTACGGCGATAGTGCCGGTAGGTAGAGGATTTACAGTTACCACTGCGCTTCCAGTCATATCTTGGGAGCAAGCGGTACCCGTGGCATAAGTGGCAGTTACTTTATAACTACCCGCAGCAGTTTGAAGTCCAAAAGAAATAGGGTTACCTGTTACCCCTTGTTTGACTGCTCCCACTGCAGTTCCGCCCAGAAGCAATTGATAATTAACCCCTGATTGCGAATTATCCAAGCCGATAGCCAGTCCTGCTCCTCCGGAACAAAAATTTCCGGTACCGGTAACGTTGAATGGTGTTGGTAAAGGGTCAATAACAACGGTTGGAGCACCTGTCATAGTTTGATTACAACCCGATGGCGAAATGGTGGCTACCACAGTGTAGGCGGCAGGTATTGTTTGCAACGGAAAAGTGAGTGCTGGTCCGCTTCCTGTTAATGGAGTTCCAACAGGTGTGGCATTTTGTAAAAGCTGGTAACTGATGCCGTTTTGCGAGCCATTTAACGTGATGGGCAGGCCAGTAGTACCACCGGCACAATAATGCCCTCCACCACCAACAGTAAACAGCCCAGGTAATGGATTCACTACTAGATTAGTTGGACTGGAGACTGACCCTCCGGGAGTGGTCACTACTATCGGGCCAGAGGTAACATTCAGTGGTGAAGTCGCGGTAATTTGTGTACGGCTAACAACAGTGAAAGATTGTGCAGCTACACCATTAAAAGTAACCTGGGAAGTATTATCAAAATTATCACCGTTAAAAGTAACAGAAACAGTTCCTCCGGAACAAAGTATGAGTGGGGACTGTGCGAAACTCGAAATGGTAGGCGCAAGTTGTACCTGTGGGCTTAAGTTGAGACCTACTATATCAACAGTACCTTTTCGCACCCTCACCCAGTCAACAATAGAGGAAGCATTAGTAGATTCCGTAACCCCGATATTAATTGTTCTGATAGAGGATGTGACCGTATAAGGGGCATAGTCTAAACGACTTCCAAGATAATAATAAGTCGACCAATTATAGGTACTTCCATCTGTAATATCCCACCTTGTAAGATAATCCGTATTTACATTGAGGTTGGGGGTTGTGTTCGGATAACAATATGCTGTGGAACTATTGGATCCTCCGCTAAAATAGCCGTAATCCCCTGTTCCCGGACTATTATCATTCTGACCAAGACTTACGGTCACACTATTATTGGTAGCATAAAATCTATTGCGGTAGAATCCTGTTTCCTTATTTTTAATTTCAACTATAAAAGAGGCAGAAGTCGTTGGAAAAGCAGATGACATGCTTACCCGTGTACTATTGTCAGATACATTATTATTATTTAAATTTACTTCGCCCCCTGAAACAGTAATTGGACCCCCTGACGTATTTGTTGACCAATTTGAGTTTAATGAATTACCCAAAAAGTCATCAAAAAAATCGAAGGTCGACTTCCCGTCACTTGTAGTTACAGCGGCAGGGTTGCCATAATACATCGTGATCGAGCTAGTATTCACAACTGGAACTTTCACCCAAATTATAGAGGTTCCTAAAAGGTCTGTTTTCTCGATCCAGTAATTACATTGGATAGCTCCCTCATAAAAACGAAGATCACTTAGGTCTGGATTGATACCTGCATAATTAGCCGTATTAGCTGTATTCAGTTGCACCTGTACCTGGTAATCGGCTAAAGGAGTCGGGGCAGCTAAAGTAACTACCCTCGAATATTCCCATGCACTTCCAGGCTGCGCGTAGGTTTTATTAATGAACCCCGCTGCAATAAATAATATAGATAAAAAGCAGATTTTCCTGCAAGGCATTGCCTTCAGCAAAAAAGATGAAACAGTATTTTTATTAAATTCCGGGTATAATTTCCTCATATAAAAAAAATTCAGGCTCTGAAGTAATGAGGTATTACAAAGGGTTGGAATAGAGAATAACTGATGATTCTACAGTAGGGGTTTTGGAGTATTTCGGCTTAAAAAATTGAAACCGATTGCGGACGAAATCCTTAAAAATGATCAGGTTAACGATTCTCTTTGGTGTTTAAGAAGGTTTCCAGTTCACAAATATAGAAAAACCATTCAATTTTCATAGTATTTTTACTGATTTTTTTGAGAAAGCTTCCTGACAAGCGTTTTTATCTTCGTATAAATACTTTTCCTTGAAGTTTCTAGTTACAGTGAACGAACAAATACGAAAGTTTTCTATTTAGGGTTTTGTCAACTATGATTTATTCCTCTCAATTCGGCCACTATCCTGCTCACCGGCAATCCCATCACATTGTAGAAATCACCCTTTATGCTTTTTATGCCTATGGCACCTATCCATTCCTGGATGGCATAAGCGCCCGCTTTGTCGTAGGGCTTGTAATGGTCGATATAGTATTCAATCTGGGTTAAAGACAATTCGTGAAACTCCACTCCAGTTTCTTCGGAAAATAATTTTTTATTCGCCCCGGACAAAATGCAAACACCGGTGATCACTTTATGCGTTTTACCCGAAAGCTTAGAAAGTATTTCGATGGCGTTTTCCCTGTTAACGGGTTTGCCGATCACCTCGTTTTCCAAAACTACTATCGTATCCGCGGCCAGGATTGTTGGAATATCACCCTGGTGTTGCCCGCTGAATTTTACCATTACCTCTTGTGCCTTGTTGAAAGCAATATGAATTGCCACTTCAGCGGGCGACAATTCTTCAGGATAACTTTCATCAATCTCGGAGATCATTACTTCAAAAGCTATTTCGGCTAATTCCAATAATTGCTTACGCCGCGGCGATCCTGATGCCAATATTATTTTTTGCATGTTTTAGATTGATTTTAGAAAAAAACCATAGAAAGGATGCCGGCAAACATAATCAGCTTGATAGCGGTACTAAGATAATGAAACTGCTCAGGGGTATTTGCCGTATAGAGCTTTCTCAATACCCATATTAAAGGGATAATAATGGCTCCCACTGAGTATAAAGCCGAAAACCACCATCCTAGCTGTATCACATAGATTTGTATGGCAGCCACCATTGCTGCCAGAACGACAATCCAAACTCCCGCAAAAACTTTAGAAACTGGCACGCCCCACACAATAGGCATCGTAGTGCAGCCATAACGCATATCTCCTTCCCTATCTTCCATATCTTTTATTACTTCACGAACCAGCGAAATGATAAAAGCAAACCCGGCGTAAACAAATGAAAGCTTCAAAAGCCGATGCCAGATTACATCGTTCGGAGAAATCCGGAAGCGATACTCAGCCAAAGTCATTACTAATATGACCCATGCCGTCAGCAACGAGATAAGAATATTTCCAATTAGTAATTTTTTTTTGAAAGTGGTAGAGTAAACCAACAGAATGAATATAGCGACAAAGTTGAACAAGGGAATAAAAATATTACTAAGACGGTAACCCACATACATACTCAATACCAAACCTACCAACGAAAGAAAGGCATGCAATACAATCGCCCATCTTCGTTTTATAAATCTTCCGATAATTACTTTTGAAGATTTATTTACCTGGTCAATATTTACATCAAAATAATCATTAATAATATACCCCGCACCTGCTATACAAACGGAAGCCAGCACCAATAAAAAAAATAATGAAGTGTTGAGTTTGATGGTCTCATAACCTTCGTGACCTTCAAGATATGCAAACGGAAGGATAAAATACCTAAAGAGCACTTGTGTGATTACAATAAATAAAAGATTGGGCCACCGGACTAATCTGAAAAATGCAGCAATAGCTTTCATGAATAAATGCTTAAGATTTGATCCGTTAGGTAGAAGGTATATTATTTTGCAAACTCCATTTATGATTGAGTTTCAGTACTTTTTCTATTACATCTCTTACGCAGCCTTTACCGCCTTCGTAAGAAGAAATATACGAAGCAATCTCCTTAATTTCTGATGCGGCGTCCGCGGGGCATGCTCCTACGCCTGCCAACTGCAGGCAAATAAGATCAGGTATATCATCCCCCATAAACAGTACTTCGCTTAAATCAATTTTTCGCTCTTTGGCAAAGTCTCTTAAAAATTGCTGTTTATTTTTTACTTTCATAAACACCTCTGTAATTCCAAGCTTATGCAATCTGTCAAGCACCTGCGGTGAATCACTGCCAGAAATTACTATTATACCAAAGCCTTCACTGGAAGCCAATTGCAGCGCATATCCATCCCTTATATTCATTTGTCTCAGCCAGTTATTGTTATGATCCACAAGGATGCTTCCGTCAGTTAATACACCGTCCATATCAAATACAAAAGTTTTTATCATTTTAAGACGCGAAAGGATGTGCATTGCGATTTTTATTTTGGTTGACCGAAAAGTGAATTACTTTAATTAAGGTTCGGCAAAAATATCTGTTTATCAATTGAAATGAAAATACAATCCCGAATTTTCATTTACCCAAAACTATATAAATGATTAAAATCTGACAGTAAATAAACAATTATTTAAGATTTCCAATTAAAAAATTAAACACGCCACCAAAGGAGAATACTAAATCCTATATTTGTGCTCATTAATATGCCTCACAAACTTCTTGCTTTCACAAATGAGAGAATATTTTAAATTTTCAATATTTTTTTTGTGTTTATTTTTTATTTTCTCTGGCCAACTTTTTGCACAGCTTTGCCAGGGAAGCCTGGGAGATCCAGTGGTAGACATCACTTTTGGTTCAGGTTCTAATCCGGGACCTCCATTAGGCAATACTACTAATTACACCTACATAGCCGATGTTTGTCCTAATGATGGATATTATACCATTGCTCATTCCACCAGTAACTGTTTCGGCAATAGTTGGTATTCAGTTCCTCATGATCATACAGGGGATCCAAATGGCTATATGATGATCGTTAATGCATCGTATCAGCCGGGTGATTTTTTTGTAAAACAAGTCGATGGGCTTTGTCCTAACACAACTTATGAGTTCGCCTCGTGGATATTTAGTCTGTTAACAACTAGCGCTTGCCAGGGAGCAGGCATAAAACCCAACATCACTTTCAAAATCGAAACAACAACTGGAACTGTTTTAAAATCTTATTCCACCGATGATATTTCGTCTACAGGTGACTGGAAACAATATGGTTTCTTTTTTACTACCTCCGTCGGAAATGGTTCTGTTGTTTTAAGGATGACTAATAATGCTCCGGGCGGATGTGGAAATGATGTAATGCTTGATGATATTACGTTTCGACCATGTGGCCCACTGGTGCTGGCAGATATTAACGGATCAAAGGATTCGGTGGATGTTTGTACAGGAGATAATTCCATATTCACTTTACACGCGGATGTGTCTGCAGGGTATTCAGATCCTGTTTATCAATGGCAGTTAAGTACCGACAGTGGCACGTCTTACAAAAATATTGCGGGCGCGAACGACGTAACTTACTCCAGGCCTGCAACAACCGATCCCGGAAGATATTTTTATAAATTAGCGGTTTCGCAGCGAGAGAACAGCAATGTTTCAGGCTGTTCCATTTTATCTAATATTGTAGCCGTAGGGGTAAATAAATACCCTGTGATCAACGCAACTTCAAGTGGATATTGTACCCAAGACTCCCTGTTTCTGAATGCGAACGATGGTGCAACATTTGCGTGGAATGGGCCTTCGAATTTTAACAGCAACCAACAAAACCCTTATATTCCCGACGCCGCTATTGTAAATAATGGCATCTATTATGTAAAAGGCACTTCTTCCAAAGGCTGTATAAGCCTTGATTCTACCGCAGTTTTACTTACCAGCCGGCCAACGATAAATGCAGGAAACGACCAGGAAATATGCGCGGGAAATTCAGTACAACTCCAAAGTATCGGCAGTAATAATATCACGTCGTACCAATGGACTCCGGTTACTGGCCTTTCCAGTACAGTCATCTCTAATCCAATAGCTTCGCCCATGACTTCTACTAACTATATTCTGAAAGTATTGAACAATCAATGCGCTGCCAGTGATTCGGTCTCCATCGTCGTTAATGAAAACCCATCCTCAGATGCGGGCCCGGACAAAGTAATTATTAAGGGACAGTCGACAACCCTAAACGGAATGGCTGCAGGAACTGATGTTACCTACCTTTGGACGCCAGATGTGAATATAACTGGTGCAAATTCTCTTAGCCCGGAAGTAAACCCTACTTCCAGCCAGGAATACACGCTAAATGTTTACTCAAATAAGGGATGTGTTACTGCAAAAGACAATGTGCTTGTAAAGGTTTATGAGCAACTGTTTGTGCCCGACGCGTTTACACCAAATGGAGACGGCATCAATGATACATGGGTTATAGAAACGCTGGAGGCCTATGCCGGCGCTGATGTAAAAGTGTATAACCGCTATGGACAAAAAATATTTGACAATAATGGAAAAAGCATTTGGTGGGACGGCACATTTAAAGGAAACCCATTGTCATCAGGTGCCTACGTTTACGTCATTGATCTAAAAAATAATACTCCGGTCCAAAAGGGTGTTGTCTATTTAATACGATAACTCAGTTAACAAAAGCACCTGGATGAATCTCACTTTATTCCATGAAATTTCATAATATTTTCAGTAAGTTTAAGATAAAGATATTTCATCTCCGGATTTCCTGTAAGTGCCTGCAAATGGCGGTTGAGGGTAAATGTATCGTTTCTTATTGCAGGGCCTGTTTGTGTAAGGGAAGGGGAAACCAAAGCTGTTCTTCGAGTAGTTTCGTTTATTATTGGCAGCAAGTTTTTAAACTCAATTCTTTCCTTCTCACAAAACTTTTCGGCAATCGCAAAAAGATGGTTTGTGAAATTGTTTACAAAAACTGCGCACACATGATAATCAAATCTTTGGGTATCGTTGGCTTCGATCACATTCGATGATAACGTTTTTGCAAAACCTATGATCCTATGCAAAACTTCCTGGCTGTTTCCGTCCACCAGGAAAGGCACTTCAGGAATGGAATCCGTAAATCTTGAAAGCGACTGAAGGGGATATAATACACCATAAGAATCTGAGCAGCTTTTTACCGCGTTGATAGAAATTGATCCGGCAGTATGCACTACAAATTTACCCTTAAGCGCAGATATATTTTCTATATGGTCAAGAGCAGCATCACTTAGCGCTATCACATAAATATCTGCTTCTTCAAAACGATGCGACTTCAATGATGCTGTAGCAGCACTATAAGAGGTCGCAAGGAGTTTTGCATGATCTTCATTACGACTAACAACCTGCACAATCTCATGCCCACCTTTTACAATTAATTGACATAAGACAGTAGCCGCATTTCCAGAACCGAGCATTACAACTTTCATTCTTATTATATTGAACCAAATAATGTATACTCATGGCATTGATAATAAACAATATAATGCCATTTCCTGATAAAATTATTTAGTATAGGTGATTAATCTCCTTAAAATAATTTGATTAGTGGTTCATAGAAAAATGGAAGTAAGAAAACTCCGGTAGCTAATTCAGTAAATAGAACGAAGGTAGAAAATGGATTTTATAAAACATAATTTTGCATTTAAAATTTGATTTTTAATTTTTAAACTAATATTGCAACGACGTAATCTGATTTTTCAGTCTGGAGAAAGTAAGAATAAAGTAAGATCAATTATAGGAAAATACGAAGCACTATGGCAAAAAATTTATTGATAGTAGAGTCTCCCGCAAAGGCTAAAACAATAGAAAAAATACTAGGGACCGATTTTGAGGTAAAAAGTTGTTATGGCCACATCCGCGATCTTGAAAAAGACGATATGGGCATTGATATCAATAACAATTTTGCACCACGGTATAAAGTTCCGGATGAAAAAGCAAAAGTGGTAAAGGAGTTGAAACAATACGCAAAAAAAGCGGACAAAGTATGGCTGGCATCGGATGAGGACCGCGAAGGAGAAAGCATAAGTTGGCACCTGGCTGAAGTTTTAGGACTTGACGTAAGTACTACGCCACGTATTGTATTTCATGAAATAACCAAACCGGCAATCAACGCTGCCGTACAAAATCCACGATTTATAGATATGAATCTGGTAAATTCACAACAAGCAAGGCGCGTATTGGACCGCCTGGTTGGGTTTGAGCTTTCTCCTGTATTATGGAGAAAGATTGGAATGAAAGGTGGCTTGAGCGCTGGCAGAGTGCAAAGTGTAGCGGTAAAATTAATTGCCCAGAGAGAAAGAGAAATCAACCAGTTCGAAGTAAAAAACAGCTTTAAAATTGAAGCGACATTAGCGGCAACTGATAATTCAGGAAAGCGCATTTCTTTCAAAGCTGAAGACGGCGGCACCAGGAGTATTGAAGAAGCAGAACAGTTTTTGAACCGCTGTAAAAATGCAAACTACTCAGTTAAAGATATTATCGTAAAACCTGGAAAACGTTCATCAGCGGCACCTTTTACCACGTCCACTTTGCAGCAGGAAGCAAGCCGAAAGTTAGGATACGGCGTGAGTAAAACCATGTTGCTCGCGCAAAAGCTTTATGAAAGCGGCAAGATTACCTATATGCGTACTGATAGTTTGAACTTGAGTGCTACCGCGAAAGACCAGATAAAAAATGAGATCCTGAAGAGCTATGGCGAAAAATATCTTCAGCTTCAGAATTATAAAAACAAGAATGAAAGCGCCCAGGAAGCCCATGAAGCCATACGCCCAACGGAAATGAGTGAAAGCAGGATACAGAATCCGGAAACGGGAAGGCTTTACGAACTGATTTGGAAACGCACCATAGCCAGCCAGATGAGCGATGCTATACTGGAAAAAACGACTGCAAAAATAAAAATAAGCACCGTCGAAGATGAATTAACCGCAAGCGGTGAAGTATTAAAATTTGATGGATTCTTAAAAGTTTATCATGAAGACAATGACGATGACGATGATATTGAAAACTCAAATATTGGCGGAGAAAGCCGCCTCCCTCCATTAAATGTAAATCAGCAATTGGATTTTGAAGAAATGACGGCAACAGAAAAATTTACACGCCATGCAGCAAGATATACAGAAGCCTCTCTCGTAAAAAAATTAGAAGAATTAGGCATAGGACGCCCGAGCACTTATGCGCCAACTATCAGTACCATTATCAAAAGAAGCTACGTTGAAAAACGAGACAAAGAAGGTGTGAAACGTGAAATTAGAATCGTTCGACTTTCAAAAGACAATAGCATTAGCAAGATAAAAACATCTGAAATTACTGGTGCAGAAAAAAGCAAACTTTTCCCAACCGACCTTGGTCTCGTAGTGACGGATTTCCTCGATCTCCATTTTGATAAAGTGATGGATTATTCTTTTACCGCCAACATCGAAGAAGAGTTCGATAAAATAGCTGAAGGAAAATTACAGTGGAATAAAATGGTTGGTGAGTTTTATAAGCCATTTCACGAATCAGTAGAGCACACAATGGAAAACGCCGAGCGGGCCAAGGGAGAGCGAGAATTAGGAACGGACCCAACAAGCGGAAAGCCAGTTTTTGCGCGTATGGGACGATACGGGCCTATGGTACAGATAGGACAGGCAGAGGATGAAGAAAAACCTCGTTTTGCCAAATTAAAGGCCACTCAAAGTATTGAAACCATTGCATTAGACGAAGCGATGGACCTTTTTAAACTTCCTCTTATGTTGGGCGAACACGAAGAAAAAGAAGTTTCTGTAAATGTGGGTAGGTTTGGCCCCTATGTCAAGTGGGGCGAACAGTTTATTTCGATCCCGAAAGGAGAAGAACCTTTAGAGGTAGAGCTTTCAAGAGCTATTGAAATTATAAAGGCAAAACAAGTAGAAGAAGCGCCAATAGGTTTTTATGATGAAAAACCTATTACCAAAGGGAAAGGTCGCTTCGGTCCGTTCATAAAATGGAATGATTTGTTCATAAATATTCCGCGCGCCTATAATTTTGATGTGCTTTCGCAAAAAGATTGTAACGAATTGATTGAGAAAAAACTTGAGAAAGAAGCCAATCGTTTTATAAAACAATGGCCTGCAGAAAAGATTGCTGTCGAGAATGGACGTTGGGGTCCGTTTATTCGGATGGGGAAAAAAATGCTTAAAATATCTGTTAAACCTGAAGGAGGGAAATATACTCCAGAAGAATTGTCTTCCATAGAATTAGAAGAAATAAAAAAGATGATTTTGCAACAAGACCCAAAAGCATTTGACAAAAAGGCTGCGGCAAAAAAGACTGCTTCTAAAAAAGCTGCTCCCAAAAAAGCCGCCAAAAAGAAATAACCTTTAGAGATCTTTATAGTGTATGCAGCCCCGGTATGGGACGGCATAGTTTTTGGTAAATGGTAGAATAGAAAAATTTAAAATGAATCAATTCGCCAAAAAAACTCCCCTGATTATCTTTTGTATTTTTTTTGCTGGTCCAATAATTTTCAATAGCTGTAGCAAAAAGTCGCACCCATCGTCAAGTACGGAGAGTTCTACAGAAGTAAAAAAAGAAGCACCTAAGACAGTTGTTAAGACGCCAAAAGCCAATTTCCCAAAGGTGATTTCCGTTAATGACAGCGCAGCCAACAAAAGCGTGGATGGCAGACTTTATTACGATGTAATGGGCCATAGGTATTGGAAGAATTATAAAGATGGTAAATATTATTTATTTAATAAATCTATGTATTCGGATCCTGCCTTTAAAAACCCTGGCTAGAAAGGCTTTCATAGATTTTACCGATCTTCTAAAATATGATTGTCACTAAGCTTTTTTTGACAAAAAATACTCCATGAGATTTTTGGGAAGCGATAAGAAATAATATTCTCGTATCTTTGGAGGAATCCTGAGGCGTTTAATTCATTGGTTTATATACTACTTTATCTTTTAGATTTTATGGGTGATTACCATTGGTGCTTACTTACTCATCTTCAATAGCCATTAAGACGAAACGTAAGGGTTAAATTAGTTTAATTGGTTACTAATTACTTAACCATTAAGAATAGATTTCTTCATACAAAAACAGAAAAATTATTTATGCCGGAAACTTGGAACAAAAAAGAACGCGAAAAGAAAAAAAGACAAAACAAGAAAGAAAAAGCAGAGAAAAGACAAGAACGTAAAGAAAATAAAAGCACTTCTCATCCTGAAAGCATGTATGCTTACCTGGATGAAAATGGAAATCTTTCTTCCGAACCACCTGATCCCAGGAAAAAAATTATTTTCAAAGTTGAGGATATGGAAATCGGTGTGCCCAAGCAAGAGCCAGTAAATCCTGAAGATCTGATCCGCACAGGAATTGTCTCTTTTTTCAATAACGACAAGGGATATGGATTTATCAAAGATCTTGACTCGCATGAAAGCATTTTTGTTCACGCTAACTCATTATCAGAGCCAATAAAAGAAAACAACAAAGTGAACTTTGAAGTAGAAATGGGTCCCAAAGGCCCCAACGCTGTAAATGTGAAACTTGTAAAATAAGATTCGGCGTTATTTGTTGATTTACTGGCTTACCAAATAATGCCGTCTGTTATTGCTGTTTATGAGCAAATATTATAAACACTTCCTTCTGAATCTTTTAACGCGCAATACATAATTTGAGAGTGTGTAATAATTTTCAATATTTGTGTCTACTGGAAGAATATATTTTTGATAATTGCCATTCCCCAAATCTGAGCCGCCATTGAGCTGCATTATTACCCAACACTTCAACCTTGTAAATATTTGCTATTCAAAAACGCATCAGTGAGGTTTACTAACCAAATCTTTGTGACACCTGTTAATGTTCATCGCCCTTTATCACCTGGCAAAGTCCGGAAGAGGGCATTGTAAATTAAAATTAATCAACATTCACAATGTTATATCAGCGATTTGCATTTACTTAAATTCCAAGGCCGATTTTCCAGTAGACCAACAAATAACTCAGATTTTCAATTGCAAAGCCTTTCTAATGCAAAAATAAAAATCAGACTTAAAATTCCCTTTCGTAAAGTTTGCCGGCTATGAGGTTTTTGTGGAAGGAGGATCATAGCTTTTACAATGTTTTTACTAACGTTAAAAAGCTAAAGAGCAAGGGAAAATAATGAAAGCCTTACAGGATAAGGCTTTCATTTGTGACCGCGTTAGGATTCAAACCTAAAACCTTCTGATCCGTAGTCAGATGCTCTATTCAATTGAGCTACGCAGCCAATGGGCGGCAAAAATAATAAATAATTGTTTTATCACAATCGCTGTCGACATCTTTATTGCTAATATTATTGAAACCGGGGATTCTTTAGCAAATTGCAAACAAATCATTCAAGATGAAACTATATTTTTGGTCCATAGGCAAAGCACACGAGAGCTATGTAAAGGAGGGAATCGAAATTTTCACCAAACGTATTTCCCATTATTACCCGGTTGAATGGAAAATTTTTGGGCCGGCAAAAAATGCCGGTTCACTTACAAAAGACCAGGCCAGAGAAGCCGAGTGTTCCCCGGTGTTAAATACCTTGCAAGCTGACGACATACTGATAGCACTGGATGAAAATGGTAAACAATGGAGTTCTCTGGACGTCGCCGGTTTTATACAACAAAAGGCAAACGAAAGTTCAAAAAATATTATTTTTTTAATTGGAGGCGCTTATGGATTGCACGAAAATATTTTAAAAAGATGCAATCATAAATGGAGTTTATCAAAACTTGTATTTCCGCACCAGTTGGTTAGACTAATTCTTGCAGAACAAATATATCGCGCCGGCACTATTATCAGGAACGAAAAATACCATCATGAATAAGTCATACGCGTAAATAAGAATTCAACTTATTCCAGCACGACTGCATCATTCCCATATGACCGATGCCACCCGGGATAGTGGATGTGTATTTAGTAATTTTTTCTTTTTCTGAAAAGACTAGACTAAACACTCACGGTATCATAAATAACCACCCTACTCCACAAAGGAGCGCATTCCTCAACAAATTTTAAATGTATTGGATCTACCTGGTAGCTATCATGGCCATCTTTATCTTCAAACACTAATAGCCACGACACAGAATAGGTTGAATCTATTACCTCACGGCGGGTCGCAGCGGGTTTGCCAATATGAAATTGCTGAATTGTTTTTACCTTTGATAATTTCTGCAGGCCATCAATGAGCTGTTCAAAATCCGAATGGCTTTCGGGATTTTTTAGCCAAAAATATACATGATGTATAAAACCATTTTCTTCGATAGTCATAATAAATATTTTTTAAAATTTCATTTAAAAATATTTTTAAATAAATGAAATGAACTACTCCAAAACTACACTTTTATCTTTAGGATATTTTACGCCAAAACTTATGTCCAGTTTCCTTTCTTCTCCAGGCTTTAAACTAAGCGTCCATGTAGCAATGCCGGTTTCTTTGTCAATTTGCGCTTCCGGCGCTTTCTCGTCGTCCACGTTTATTTCCTTCACAGTAGAAATAGGAAACTGATCATTGACAGTAATATTGACCGCATCTTTTTTAGTATTCTTTAATGTTATTTCATACTGTTTTGTTTCCGTTTTGTTGCTGCCAATAAAGCGTTTGGAACTAAATTCTTTTATGAGTTTGCGGGACACTTTTATGCCATTGTCCTTGCCCAGCGATAAAGAAAGTGTGTCGCCGGTAGCATCTAAATCAATATAGGTTTTACCCAAATAAGTGCCCTCAAAGTATAAGCTCGCTTCGCCCGATTGCAGATCATAATCCTGCCAGTTTATAATCTTTGCGGTAAGAAACGCAGACGGATCTATTTTAGGAGCCGCCAAATAATCATACGAAGCATTCACATCAAATTGCTTTATACCTATCGTGGTAGTTTTTCCGTCGGTTTCCAACGTGTATTTGTCATCAATTTTATACACAGTAGCGGTTGGCTGGTATTGAGTAGCAACAGCAACCGTTTTTATAGATTTCTTTTCTTCTTTCAAACCCTGAACCTCAGTTTCATCCGTTATGTCACTTCTTCGGGCGGTGCCATATCCCACTACCACCACCTCATTTAAAGCCATAGTCGCCGTTTTCAGTTTCACATTAAAATATCCGAGGTTTGCTACTAATTGCTTCGACTCAAAACCCACTGCTGTAACGACAAGAGTGCCGCTTCCGGAAACATTTTGAAGTTTAAAAAACCCGTTCTTATCGGTTGATGTCCCTGCTGTCCCGTTTTCTATCATAACTGTGGCACCCGCGATTGGTTCACCGTTTTCATCGGTCACACGGCCAGTGGCAGTACTATAATTTCCATCGTTACGAAATGAAACGGAAGGATCATAAAACCCGAGCATCCATGGTTGTAATTGAGAAGGCGTAGCGTTTTCATTTGGATTACCGGTGCTTAAAATCAACGAGACATTTTTCCACGTTTCGCCACTTCTTTGAAAAACATTGGCATTCATTAAAACTTCCAAAGGTGCTGTAACGTCCTTTACCTTTACATCATAAGTGGGATACCACCCTGCGTCTTTTACATTGTACAACAAATTAAAATTTACATTTTTTGTTGCTTTACTATCTATCAGCGCGGTTACGATATAACTAATGCTATCTCTTTTTTTGCTGAATTGCTGCAACTGTGCTTTGGAAATCTCCAGGTCATTTTTTTCCGAATTAATACGCTTTTGAATTCCCAATTCTTTTTGATACACCTCCGTAAGCCTTTGCCTATGCAGATCTAATGCGTCTTTTAATTCTGCTGTCTTCACGCCTGTCGTTCCACCGATGGCCTCATTTTTTATAAGCATAGTCTCCTCATTTTTATAGACCTCCAGCAGTTTATTATCGAGATCGAGCTTATCCTGAAGTGTATTATTTTTATCAATAAAACTCTTTTCTTCTTCATCAATTTTTCGTGCGCTCATAAAATCCTTAGTGGTCTGCACTGAAAAAAGCGTAATATCAGCATCCGCTTTTAGCTGCACACTTTGCTGATCTAACTGGTTGCTTAAACCTGAAAAACTAATTTCAGATCTTCCTGCCGGAATGGCCACAGAAGACAGTCTTTCCACTCTCGCTCCGGAAGAAAATATGGTCACATTTTGGATGGAAGTTTCGGCAGCAATCTTTTTTGCCTGGCCTTTAGCAGTCGTATTGATCAACAACAGTGCTGCAAACAATATTGCATTACGCATAAATAGTAGCATGGTATTTTTTATTAGAAGATGAAAGTAAAAAAAAGATAAGTAATTCCCCATTTGTTTAGTCATATAATTAGGGATGCATCTTTTTGAACTTTTACATAACGTACCCTATTTTTTTTTTGCTGCTGAATCCAGGAAAAGTACATTCCTTGCTTTCATCGTTATTTTATAAAAAAATTATGGGCGTGATTCGAAGTAGCCCAATGCTCCAGTTTTGAACATTTTCATTGCACATTTTTGCCTTGTAATTGTTAATAAAGGGAAAGCCTTTTTCAGTACCCGGCTGGGCACTTGCCAACACTATTGAAAAAAAATAAGAGAAACAGAACACTTTTGATATAAAATGACGTTTTTTTAAATGCAGCAAAATGCCTGTTCAATATAATTCCAACTGTTTAAAAGAATTACGTGCGATCCTTATTCAGCAAAAAAGTCTTCAATGGAGGATAGAGAAGATGGTAGACTCAAAAACAAAACACTTTAGTAAATATAATAAAAACCGGAATTAAAAATTAAAAATAGTATTTGTCGGTTACAAAAAAAAACTTCCGCTTGGATAGTGCGGAAGCTTTTTAATTAAATCTCTGGAGGTACATTTATTTTTTAAGGAGCAATACTTTTACCGGTTAAGGCAGGTTTTCATAGGAGTAAATATTTTCAAAAACTATACTTTCAAATAAAAATAGAAGTTGATTGATATTAGATTTTGTTTTGGTTTTCACCGGATTATGGTCCCGATTTTATCGGAAAGGCTTTCTAAGGATTTGGATAAGATTAATGTTTTTTAAACATCAATCAACTTCTGGAACAAAGGTAGCACCGGTGCAGTCATACGGCAAGGGCAGTAATGCGCGATTTTTTAGATAAAATATTTACTGCGAATTCCGTAAATCAACTAATTCTCCAATAGTTCAATTACCCGCTTTCCTTAGTATAAACACTTTAGGTATTTTTTCAAAAGGATATTTGCAAAGCGCGCAATTAATGAAATAAGCTAACGATATACAATACTTAAATAAAATAAAGACGGGTTAATTTTCAGTAATTACCTTTGCAAAAAAGTTTTAGTATCAAATGGTATTTTTAACACGCATAGAACATTTTAACGCGGCACACAAATTATACAATCCGTCGTGGGACAAAGAAAAGAATGACTCGGTTTTTGGAAAATGTGCTAACGAAAACTGGCATGGACACAATTATGAATTACATGTAACTGTAAAAGGAGAAGTTTCTGCCGATACAGGCTTCGTAATTGACGCCAAACATTTAAGTTCATCAATAAAACAGTTTGTTTTAGAAGAACTGGATCACAAAAATCTAAACCTGGATGTAGGTTTTTTAAAAGATAAAATGTGTTCCACCGAAAATCTTTCCGTTGCTATATGGAATCAGCTAGCCTCACGGCTACCGGAAAATGTACAACTTCATTGCATTAAGCTGTATGAAACGCCCCGAATATTCGTAGAATATTTCGGAAATTGACACTAAGTATTTATTTATATTTATCAGATGAACAAAAGAGTATCAGTTTACAGGAAAGAAAATTTCAATGCTGCCCACCGTTTACACAATCCTGCCTGGGATGAAGAAAAGAACTATGTCGTTTTCGGAAAATGTAACAACCCGAATTACCATGGGCATAATTATGAACTGGTCGCAAAAATTACGGGAGAGCCATCGCCTGAAACAGGTTTTGTAATTGATCTTAAATTTTTAAGTGATTTAATAAAAGATACCATCACTGAAAAACTGGATCATAAAAATCTAAACCTTGATGTGCCAGAATTTTCGAACCTGAACCCAACTGCAGAAAATATAGCTATTGTGATATATGAAATCTTACGTAAAAAGATTGATGAAAAATTTGATCTTCAAATCAGGCTATATGAAACACCCAGGAATTTTGTAGAATTTCCTGCAACTTAATTTTTTTATTATAAATATATTTCAATTTATGGCTTACAAAAAAATAGAGCATTACGATGAAGACGTAACAGAAGGTTTGATAAAAAACTATCGCGAAGCAATCAAACTGATAGGCGAAGACCCCGAAAGAGAAGGATTATTAAAAACACCGGAAAGGCTGGCAAAAGCGATGCAGTATTGCACGCAGGGGTACGGACTGGATGCTCACGCGGTTTTAAACTCCGCAAAATTTCATGAAGAAATCAGTGAAATGATCGTAGTGAAAAATATTGAATTGTACAGTTTGTGCGAGCATCACATGGTGCCATTTTTTGGAAAGGCTCACATTGCCTACATTCCAAACGGATGGATAACCGGACTAAGCAAAATCGCGCGCGTAGTAGATATTTTTGCAAGGCGATTGCAGGTGCAGGAAAGACTGACGACACAGATTTTAGACGCGATCCAGGAAACGCTGAACCCATTGGGAGTGGCCGTAGTTATCGAAGCAGAACATTTGTGTATGATGATGCGCGGTGTACAAAAACAGAATTCTGTAACCACCACTTCAGCATTTTGTGGCGAGTTTGAAAAGCAAACTACGCGCAATGAATTTATCAGTTTGATAAAAGCCGATTTAATAAAAAGAAGATAGGAAAAGGCTGAAGGCAAGAGGCTGAAAGCTGAAGGCAAAAAACCTTATCACTGGTTGGTATCCTCACCAACCGGAACACAGGATTAAAGTAAAAATTTAAAAAGATAATTCTATGGCGCACGCATTTATTTTCCCGGGACAAGGTTCCCAATTTACTGGCATGGGAAAAAATCTGTTTGATGAAAACGAGCAGGCAAAAGGGCTTTTTGAAAAGGCGAATAGCATTCTTAATTTTAATATTTCCGAAGTTATGTTTTCAGGAACTGCCGAAGAACTAAAACAAACCAATGTAACACAGCCTGCTGTTTTCCTGCATTCTGTAATAGCCTTTAAAACGCTCGCTACATCGAAACCAGATATGGTGGCCGGCCACTCTCTCGGCGAATTTTCAGCGCTGGTTGCTAACGGATGCCTGAGCTTTGAAGACGCGTTGAAATTAGTTTCAATAAGAGCAACCGCTATGCAAAAAGCTTGTGAAATTGCTCCTTCCACAATGGCCGCTATCCTGGGGCTTGATGATAAAAAGGTAGAAGAAATTTGCAGTTCCATTACAGACGAAGTAGTAGTACCCGCGAATTATAACTGCCCTGGACAAATCGTAATTTCCGGTTCCATCAGCGGAATAGAAAAAGCCTGTGTGCTATTAAAAGAAGCCGGAGCTAAACGTGCACTAGTGCTACCGGTTGGTGGCGCGTTTCATTCGCCATTAATGCAGCCCGCAAAAGACGAGTTGTCTGCTGCCATTGAAACAACAAATTTCAATAAACCTTTTTGCCCTGTGTATCAAAATGTAGTGGCCAAAGCCGTAAGCGATCCTGCAGAAATAAAAGCAAATCTTATTGCTCAATTAACCGGCCCGGTAAGGTGGACGCAAACGATAGAACAAATGATTGCCGATGGTGCTACTGAATTTACAGAATGTGGGCCGGGAAAGGTGTTACAAGGATTGGTTGCAAAAATAAACAGGGAGGTGAAGGTGGATGGAATGGGGTAAAAGAGCTAATGTGAATAAAGGTTTGGCGAAATGTAACTTTCCATCTTATTCATAAATGCAAATGTCAATGGCTATTTTTTAAACGTTTTAGTAAAATTCAGCCTTGTTGAAAGCGCTAAGAAATTTTGTATATTTGAAAATGGAGAAAACGCTAAAAATAGTACAGCTTAAAGACAGAAATACTGACTTTAAATTTTGGCAAACTCAAAGTGATTTACAAAGACTTCAAGCCATAGAAGTTTTAAGACAACAATATATAAATTTTAAAAAAGATGTTCAGCCAAGACTTCAGAGAGTTTATAGAATTATTAATCAAACACAACGCTGAATATTTGATTGTTGGCGGTTATGCCGTAGGCGTGCATGGGCATCCCCGATATACAGGAGACTTAGATATATGGCTTAACCCATCTCCCGAAAATGCAGCATTAGTTCTTAAATGTGTTAATGAATTTGGGTTTTCCTCTTACGGGCTCACACAATCGGATTTCACAAAACCAGGTAATGTTATTCAGTTAGGTTACCCTCCACTGAGAATAGATCTTCTGACAGAAATAGATGGAGTAACATTTGAAGAATGTTATGAAAATCGAAAGCAAGTTATTATTGAGGACTTGCATGTAAATTTTATCGGGTATAAAGATTTATTAAAAAACAAAAAACAATCAGGCCGGCCAAGAGACATAGACGACATTGACAATTTGAAGTAAATGCATAAAAAAAAAGGTTCACAATGTGCTGGCTGAAGGAATAAAAATGAGCTACAAGTCTCTATCAGCAATACTTCCATCAAACGAATAAATATTGGCTTTTTGCATTTATCTTCGGCTTTAGTTTTTCAACCTGCCTAATCGCAGATTCTTTTCCTTATTTCTAAAAACAAAAATTATCTTCATAAATAATACAAACGATTATGAAGATCACCTTTATCCTATCACTCATGTCAATAACTACAACAAGCTTTTCGCAAATAAAATATCCTGAAACTAAAAAGACAGACCAGGAAGACAATTATTTTGGAACTACCGTAAAAGATCCTTACCGCTGGCTGGAGGATGATAACAGCGCCGAAACCAAAGCATGGGTAAAAGAAGAAAATAAAGTAACAGAAGATTATTTATCCAAAATTCCCTTTCGCCAAAAGATAAAAGACAAGCTTAAAGAAATGTGGAACTATCCGAAATATGGCGCTCCATTCAAAGAAGGCGATTACTATTATTTTTATAAAAACGATGGGCTGCAAAACCAGGCCGTGCTATTCCGGCAGAAAGGATTAAATGCAACTCCGGAAGTTTTTCTTGATCCCAATAAACTAAGCAAAGATGGCACGGTGGCTATTGGCACCGTTTCATTCAGCAGAAACAGCAAATACGTTGTTTATTACGAAGCGCAGACCGGCAGCGATTGGGAAGACGCGCATATCATGAATGTAAGTGATAAAAGTTTGCTGAAAGATGAATTGCATTATATCAAATTCAGTGGTGCTTCATGGAAAGGTGATGACGGATTTTATTACAGCCGTTATCCTGTGTCTGATGAAAAAGATAAGCTAACGAATCAAAACCAAAATCATAAAGTTTATTATCATAAAATAGGAACACCACAAAGTGAAGACCTTTTAATTTATGAAGACAAAGAACACCCATTGAGAACAGTTGGCGCATGGCTCACAGAAGACGAATATTTTTTAACCATAACAACCAGCGAAGGCACCAGCGGTTCAGAACTGTGGGTAAAAGACATGCATGATGCTTCGCAAAAAAAAGGTTTTACGTTATTGATAAAAGGCTTTGATACTGAATCAAGCGTTATTGACAATGACGGCGACAAATTATTGGTAAGAACCAACGACGGAGCCCCGAACTACAAAGTGGTTTTGATTGACCCAAAAAATCCGGCCAAAGAAAACTGGGAAACAATCATTCCTCAACGAAAAGAATTATTAGAATCTGTTGGCACAGCAGGTGGAAAATTATTTCTAACCTATCTCCAGGATGCGTCCAGCAGGGTTTATCAAACGGATTACAAAGGACATTCAGCCTACCAGATACAATTGCCAGGAATAGGCTCTGCGAGCGGGTTTGGTGGCCATAAAAAAGATAAAGATTTTTTCTACTCTTATACTTCATTCGATTACCCCGGTGCTACTTTCAAATATGATATCGCCACTGGCCACTCAACTTTGTATCGCAAAAGCGAAGCAAAAGTAAACGCGGAAAATTATCAGACCGTACAATCTTTTTGCATCAGTAAAGACGGTACCAAAGTACCCATGTTTATTACTTATAAAAAGGGAATAAAGCTTGATGGCAACAATCCGGTATTGATGTACGGCTATGGCGGATTTAATATTCCGTTGACACCGTGGTTCTCTATTTCAAATTTATTTTTCCTGGAAGAAGGCGGCGTTTTTGTTGTGGTAAATTTGCGTGGAGGAAGTGAATATGGAGAAGCGTGGCATAAAGCAGGAATGCTTCAAAATAAACAAAATGTATTTGATGATTTTATTGCAGCGGCTCAATTTCTAATTGATAAAAAATATACTAATCCTAATAAATTAGCGATGCAGGGCGGAAGCAACGGTGGATTACTCGTTGGTGCTGTGATGACGCAAAGGCCTGATCTTTTTAAAGTTGCTATTCCACAGGTAGGCGTAATGGATATGTTGCGATACCATCAGTTTACCATTGGCTGGGCATGGGCTACAGAATATGGGCGAAGCGATAATGAAAATGATTTTAAAAATTTAATTAAATATTCTCCGCTACAAAATTTAAAACCGGACACAAAATATCCTGCTACTTTAGTTACCACTGCTGACCATGATGACAGAGTAGTGCCTGCTCACAGTTTTAAATTTGCGGCCACGCTACAGGCAGACAATGATGGTACCAATCCAACATTGATACGCATAGAAACCAAAGCCGGTCATGGCGCAGGAAAGCCGACCGATAAACAAATAGACGAGGCAGCTGATATCTGGAGTTTTGTGATGTATAATTTGGGGATGGATTTTAAGTGAGTTGAGGACTTTTGTCAAATAAGAATTCCGGTTATTTATTTGCCTACTATAAAAATGTTTTATCAAAAAGGTATTACTATTTTCGATTCACATCTCTTTCCGAAATAAACAAGCCAAACAATACCAACACTACTCCTATTATCGTATAAAAACTAATCACATCTTTTAACACAATTGCTGCTATAACAAAACCGAAAACGGGGCATAAAAAGAGCCAAAGTCCTGCTTTCACAGCATTTCGTTTGAGTAACCACAACCATAACAGGATGGCAAAAATAGAAACGAAAACAGCAAGCCATAAGGTGCCTCCCCAGAATTTAAGATCAAAATGATTCGCATTGCTTTTATAAGTGGCCACGGTAAACGGAAGTAATAAAATACCGCCGATGGTTGTTTGCCAGGCGTTAATAGTTACAATACTTAAATCGTTCCATTTTTTAGAGGAGAAATAAATAGCCCCTACCGAATAAGACAACATACTAAACAATAATAAGAGCAAACCGCTTAAAGTAACGGACGCTTCTTCAAGCAATGGCCATGATGCAATTACCACGCCCAACGTTCCGAACATTAAAGAAACAATTATTCTAAATTTCAATTTTCTCTTTAAGAAAAAAACAGAAATAAAACTGATGAACAAGGGATTGGTAGCCACTGCCAACGTGCCGACTCCGGCGGTTACATGCTGCATGGCTATTACATAACATCCCAGGTAAATAGTGATATTGAGCAAACCATAGATAATAATTTGCTTCCATTCTACACCGCGCGGTAATCTTTGTTTTCTAAAAACATGTGCATAGATCAACATGGCAATTCCCGCCACTGCAAATCTTACCTGGGCTATTACCAATGGTAGCGACGACTGTAACGCGATTTTGGTAGCAGTGGATGCGGATGCCCACAAAAAGGCAAAAAGCATTCCGGCTATAATCCATTTATATTCCTTTTTAATGTTGGCCGGTTTTAATTTTATAAAAGTCATTGAAAGCTGGGGTGAATATCATCTGTGTATCCGTCAAATATTTTTGCGCGCAAAAATATGGCAACAGTTCAATACGAGGTTTGTGTACAAAAAAAACTTCCCTCATTACAAGGGAAGTCTTTAAATGTTTTAATCCTGGGGTTTCAGTGGTTTTTCAGGGTTAAATCACATTTGGGTTTTCATAGGTTAAAGTCTTGAAACATACTGGAGCCGGTTACAAGCGGCCTGGTTTTCATCGGATAAGGAACTGGTTTCATTGGATTGGATATGGTTTTTATCAGACGTTTGATGTTATTTTTATTTTAGTATCAATCAACTGATGAGACAAAAGTATAGTCCAAACTGTAGGGTTGCAATGGCACAAATGCTGCTTTTTTGAACTAATGTATTTACGGCATTCATCGTAGAAATACCATGCCCGAAATGAAAGATCACGCATGGCTTCAAACAGGATTATTACTTACTTGCGGATATTCCCCGGTCAGAAATCCATCTTTTAAAACAAGAATCTTTCTTTTTTATTTATTTACTACAAACGTTCAGCCACCAGCAAACAAACCCGCTTAATAGGCAGACGAATATTCGTAAGTTTTATGTTTCGTTATTAAAAATTTATTTTAAATATCCGTTGGGTGTCCATTTCGATTTCGGGTTGAAGTGTTTCCAAATCAGTGCGGATAATTTTCGGGTAAGTACCCAAGCTTCGTTATCATGTTCCCAACTGGTGTCTTTATTTTTTTTGGTACAGATGCAGAAAATATATGGATGAGATCCGCTTACATACAATACTTCATCTCGTGATTGATCTACAGCACCACTTTTATCAGCAACAAAAATGTATGGAGGAATTTCAGAAATTGCATCTTCATCCCAAAACTGGCGGCTCATCATTCGCAACATTCTCTCACTAATTTGCTTATCAATAATTTTATTTTCAACAATCATTTTCATTAGTGTAGCCATTTCTTTGGGTGTCGTTTGTCCCCAGCCATATTGATCATAATTTCCTTTCCTTCCAGGCGTGCGACTATTGACACGGGTATCTTTCATCCCTAGGCTATCCATATATTTATTAATCTGGGTTCCCCCGCCAGAAAGTCCCTGCAGCCAAAGACTCGCACCATTATCACTCATGCTCATCATCAACATGACTAACACATTTAAATTAATTTTTTGGCTGTCTTTAAACGAAGCAAGAATTTCCTCGCCTTCAGAATAGCGGACAGAATCAGTAAAAAGCATTTCCTGGTGGTAAGTAAGTTCGTTGTTATGTATTTTATGCATTAGCCCAACAAAAATTGGAACTTTTATCATGCTCGCTGTTGGAAAAATAGTATCGGCATTTATTGCAGCAATTCTATTTTTTGATAAATCATAAACGTATACACCTATGTCGCCGTTAAAACCCTTTATTAAATTGCTAATCTCGTTTTGTAAATGTGTATCTGTTTTTTGCGCCGCAGTGCAAATGGAAATAAATAGGAAAATAAAAGCTAATAGTTTTTTCATCCTGTATTTTTTATACAAATGAAATTAAGAAAAATAAATAAACCATTATGGTGTGACGAATAGTTAATAAAAATCATAATGCCTCGATAACTCCCTAATACTTCACATAATTTGCAATTGCAAGTATAAAGTTTTAATCAGAAAAGGAGACCATTGGTATCTGGATTAAATGATTGTAATCTTTCCTGGGTAGAATTGCCTACGTAAACATTTTAGATGCAATCTTCCGCCCACTCTTATCGCAGGTTCGTGCAATCTCTTTAAAAAATGACCGGTAGTAACGAGCATAAAAAAAAACTACCCCGATTTTTACGTCGGGATAGTTATGTTCAGAGGGATAATTATATGTTAAGTATCCTTCTAAAAAAATTTATCTACTGGCAAATAATCCACCTTTCTTCAAGTCACTCACTGACTGTCCGATCAGGAATCCATTTTGATAAATCTGGATTTTGTATTCTCCCTGTTGAAAATGATCCTTCGGAGCAAATGCAAATTCCACATTTTTAGTCTTAGACGTCTCAAGTGCCACGGGCAGTTTTGCTGTGTAAGATTTATTGCCGTCTTCACGTGTTGTAAAAGTATCTCCCGTAGAGTCTGTTGTGTTGGCCGCAATTGGCTTCCCGTCAGGGCCTATCACCACTACATATACATCAGTAGTACCAGGCTGAACAATACGATTATTTACATCAAAACTTACTACTAATTTATCCACTTTTTTTGCAACTGAAGAGACTTTCTCCCTCCCGTTACGTCTTACATTAATGGGAGTAATAGAAATATTCGAAGCATTCAACGTAGATGCAACATCCACTTTTTTTGCAAGCTCTTCTTTAACAACGTTCGTTGAATCAAGGTTGTGAGACAATGTCGCTTTTTCTGAGGTAAGCGCTGTTACATTTTGCCTAAGAGTATCGTTTTGCTGAGTAAGCATCGCGATTTGATTTTGCATATCCGTGATCTTTCCGTTTAATTGCGCAATCATATCACGTGCCTTTGAAAGTTCAGCGGCTGTTGCATTTTTCTTATGCAAAATGCTCCGAATCTCAGTTTTCATTTTTGAGATTTCATCTTTGCTCGAAGACAGTTTGCTATCTAGCGCGGTGTTGGCTGTTTGCATAGAATCAAGACGTGCAAGTGAGGCATCAAAATTTGTTTGAATGTCACTCTTCTCGGTTGTAATTTTTGCAACTTCAGTTTGTTGCGCCTGGATCGCTTCTCCGGCTTTGTTGTGATCAAAAACAAAAAATCCGGCAAGGATAATAAGACCTGCCATTAATAATCCTATGAAAAGATTTTTAAAATCTTTTGGTTTGCGTTCAGTCGTGGACTGGTCTGTGTATTCGTTCATGTTTATTGTTTTTTTATGATTAAAAAATTAATTGCTAACATTATCGAAGTAGTAACTTTTCTTATTACTTTTTGATAACATATCCCAATAAGCCTAAAATCGTGCCATTTTTATATTTTCCATTTTAGCCAATTAATTTAAAAGACTCTTCCAAGCTATATTTTCAGCAAAAGCGCGCACAGAATATATTGCTTGTTAAATAAGTGTTATGTAAGCATTATTAAAAAGAATTGACGAAGGCGTCGTGTGTATTAAGGGCTTTCAATTTGTAGCTATCCATTTTATGAAGTACTTTTAGGAGAAAAAATAGAAGGTTATGTCAACTAATTCTCATATTCAAAAAAAAACCACAGCTTTACTAGCCGTACTATTTCTATTACCTGCCCTCATATTTTTGATCATGTGGTCTTCAATAGGTTTAAGATACAGTGATATTAATGCAGTCGATCAGATGGATTTTTATTTAGCTGATTTCCCCACGTGGCTTAGAAATATTAATACAATTCATGCTATTTCTATTGTGTGTTGCATAACTGCCATCATACTGGCAGCAAGAAGTTTTAAAAAACATTTACTCTCTATACGGGTGTTGATGCTGTTCACCGTACTAGTTGCTATCTTTATTATTTTATTTGATATTTATCAAATGGTATAGAACAGTTACCTACTGCAAATAATCGAATTGAATAGTACCAAGCAAATCTTTTGCTTTAGAATAGCATTTTTGTATTTCGGGTAGTTGCTTGTCGTTATAAGCGTATCTCCAGATAAAATAACTTCTTGCGGTTTCATCTACCGAAATCTTTTGAACAGGCAAGCTACCATTCTCATATTCAAACATATAATCCGGCAACAATCTTTTTGCTACCACATTATAATGCACTACATCGGTAAGACGATGCTGGTCATCATAGTAATAATAATATTTTTTATCGGTGCTGGTACCGGCGGCATCTTCCTCGATGACATTTCCTTTGTCGTCAGCAACAAATGAGATAGTTGAAACCAATACGCCATTTACTTTGCGTATCATCTTTTCAGGTTTTCCGTTTTTGTAAACATATTGATGGGTTTCAGTTATTCCTATACTGTCGACATCCCCGGTAGTCTTGGTACTTATCAGCGAAAGAAGCCCTTCAGAATTATATTCAAAATCTATGGTATTAGTAGTGGTAGGTGTATTGGTCGTCGTTTCAGTTACCCTTCCACCTTTATCATACTTTGTCTCTAAAAGGGATTGCTCTGTAATGTTGGATTTCGAAATCATCTGGGACTCAGAGAAATCTTTATTAATTTTTTTCTCACAAAAAAAACCATTACTGGGTTGATCTTTTTCGTCAAAGCTTTCTACTTTTATCGTTTTTATTTTCCCATCCTTTAAGATCGAAAATTCTTTATTCTGTTCTATATTGCTAAGAATATCTTTGTAATAATATTGTGCATCTACGCAAAAAGTAAGAAGAAAAGTAAATGTTATAAACAAACTGAAAGGTCGAAAAATATATTTATTCATTTGGTAAGGAGTAATTGTATTTAAAGTATTAAGAATGTAAAATAATTCATTAATCCATAAAGCGATTTTTGTTTGTTATTTTTAACCGCAAATTATAGAATAAATTAACATTCCCATGTCGCATCTTTCTAAAAGGAAAGAAAAAAAATGCCATCATTGTGGAACGACAGTTATCGGTAAATATTGCCATCATTGCATTTCAAAAATATTTTAGCATAAGTCTAATTTTCAAGTTTAAACTTTCATGATGAATCAATCTGCAGATTTCGACAAATTAATACTAATACTGGATGAACTTCGTGAGAAATGTCCATGGGACAAAAAACAAACCATCCATTCACTTCGACAACAAACGATAGAAGAAACTTACGAACTTGCTGACGCTATTACAGAAAAAGATTGGACCGGGATAAAAGAAGAATTAGGCGATCTATTATTGCATATAATCTTCTATGCCAAAATAGGAGTTGAAGAAAATAAATTTACCTTACAGGAAGTGATAGATGGAATTTGTGAAAAATTGATAAAAAGACATCCGCATATTTATGGAGATGTGATAGCGGAGGATGAAGAAGACGTGAAAAAAAACTGGGAACAAATAAAATTATCTGAAGGCAAGAAGTCTGTTTTAAGTGGTGTTCCCAAATCTTTACCCGCAATGGTGAAAGCAATGCGCATCCAGGAAAAGGCAAAACAGGTTGGGTTTGAATGGGCAAATAAAGAACAGGTTTGGGAAAAGGTAGAAGAAGAAAAATCAGAATTGCTGGAGGCTGTTGATTCGGGTAATACTGAACATATAGAAGAAGAAGCCGGGGATCTTTTTTTTTCAGTAATTAATTATGTAAGGTTTTTAAAAGTGGATGCCGAAAATGCGCTGGAGCTAACTAATAAAAAATTTATAAAAAGATTTACACAGATGGAAGAGATTGTTCAGCAGAAAGGTATAAACCTTGCAAATATGAGTCTGCCGGAAATGGATGCAATCTGGAACAAAATCAAAAAACAAAACCACTAAATTTGAATCTTTATAAGAACGATACGTTTTTTAGGAGAAATTCTTTTCTACTGATAATAGCTGCATGGCTGCTAACTTTTGCTTTTATAATTAATACTTATTTGAATGGGAGCTCGTCGCCAAATGCTGCTCAAAAAGACATACAAAAAAACATTAACAAGCAGCAAAGAGCGATTGATACCTTCTGCCTCGATAGTGCATTAATAAACAATATAGTTGAGGGGAAATACAATGAAGTTGAGTTACAAAGGCAAGTTGAAAAAAAATATTTTATATTTTTTTATAAAATTGATGAACCTGGAAAGCCGATTCCTGTTTTTTGGAATACACAAGTAATCGAGCCTGATTCCATTTTGATCCATAGCCCTAACGGAATCAGTTTCCAGAAATTAGTGAATGGCTGGTATGTAATTAATCAAAGAACATTTCGGAGTTCAAACGGTGCTTATTATAAGACGATCTTTTTAATTCCCGTAAAATGGAATTACTATATTGAAAATAAATATTTGCACAATTCTTTTGTTGCCGAAGGCAATATCGAAAAGACTTACGACATCAGCATTTCACCTACAAGTCATGTGATAAAAGATGAAAAAGGCGAACCGCTTTTTTATCTTCACCAACTTAGTAACCCGGTAGCCCATGACAATATACTATCAATATGGTTAAGGATTTTTGGGGTTGTTTTAATCCTTTTTTTTCTTCATAAGCTTGCCAATTTTTATGTAGAAAGAAAAGGGTTTTGGATTGGATTTATGGTGTTGATTATACCTGTTATTATCCTTAGAATTTTAAGTTATTATTTTCCAATTCCTCTTAATTTTCAACAATTAAAACTGTTTGATCCGTCCATTTATGGAGCAAATTTTATTTTAAGATCACTGGGAGATTTACTTATTAATTCAATTCTTTTCATTTGGATCGTACTTTTTATCAGGTATTACTTTAATTATGATTTTTCAAAAATCGTTTTCAAAAATGATATTTATAAATATGCCGCTATTTCTTTTATTGCGGTGCTGATGATCTTAATCACGATGATCTCAGGTTTTACTGTTCAAAGCCTTGTAGCTGATTCGCAGATTTCTTTTGATGTGATCAATTTTTTTACCCTCGATATTTACAGCGTTATTGGTTTCATTGTTTTAAGCTGTATCGCCACAGGATATTTTTTCCTGATACAAATAATGCTACAACCTTTGAATTCTTTTGTCGGGAATAAGAAAAGGTATATTCTTTATTTGACCGTCGCCACAACAGGACTCATTTTTTTAAGTACGAGAAGGTATTCTTCCCACGCAACTTTCAACTTATTTCTTCTTTTGTGGCTATTGGCTTTCATATATCTTTTGAACTTTAGATATCTTTTGCTACAGGCATATAACCTGGTATCCTCAAAGTTTATCTTTTGGATATTCTTTTTTTCTGTGTCTATTACTGCTGTAATCGTTTTCCAAAACAGAACTAAAGAACTCGACGAAAGAAAGCATTTTGCCGAAAATCTTGCTAATAAAGCAGATCCTTCGGGACCGGTAATTGTAAGTATTATCTTAAAGGACTTTCGAAATGATTATCTCTCAGGTATTTTTTACAGGTTTAAAAATCGTTATCAAAACAGGTTTTTAAAGGACAGCTTGATTAATGAAAATTTTTCGGGGTACCTAAATAAGTATGATACCAAGATATACACTTTTAATCACGCAGAACTACCGTTGTTTAACGAAGATTCAACTACTTACAATTCGCTAAACGCAATTATTCAAACACAGGGAAAACCTACCTCCATTCCTGATCTTTTTTTATATGACATCGCTTATGACCGTTTTAATTATATCAGTAAAAAAACCATTAAGGATTCTTTAAATGATACCCTTGGTTTCATCTTTATTATTTCCAAACCAAAAAGATATAAAAATGATGCTTTGTATCCTGAGCTTTTTTCAAAAGGAAACGGCAATTCGATAGAAAGCTCACCGGTTTATGCATTTGCAGTTTATAATAATAATCAACTCAGCACCAGCTACAATGATTATCCTTTTACTACAGAAATTGACAATAACAATTTTACCTATAATGAATTTAAAACAGTTCAAAAAGATGGATATGAAGAATTATGGTATAAAGCCAACGGGGATAAAGTAATTGTAATTGCACGGCAGGATAGATTCATTATCGAGTCCGTTACATTATTTGCTTACCTGTTTTGTTCTTTCTTATTGATAGCAATATTTTTTAACCTAGCTCATCATTTTCTTACCGAAAGGAAGTCTATGACAAATATCAGGACGTTCTTTCAGTTAACAATTCGCAACCAGGTTCATGGAATTATTATCCTTGTTAGTGTGCTTTCATTTATCATTATTGGCGTTACCACGATTCTATTTTTCATAAGCCGCTATCATAGTAATAACCGTGAAAAACTGAGCCGCACCATACATGTAATGGAAAATGAGCTGCGCAGCGCAATGGATACGATGTCTATTAATAATTACGAATTGATACATTTCGAAAGCCTGTCCCACAATAAACTGGACGATATTATCAATAAGGTCTCTAATATTCATGCTACAGATATCAATCTTTATGATCTGAATGGTAATCTAAAAGTATCGTCAGTCCCGTTGCCTTACAACAAAGGAATTGTCAGCGAAAAAATGGATCCGGTTGCCTTTTATCAATTAAGTAAATTAAAAGATGTTCAATATTTCCAGGAGCAGAAAATAGGAAGCCTAGTTTATTTAAGCAATTATCTTCCTGTGAGAGATGAAAGTGGCAGAGAATATGCCTACCTAAATATTCCGTATTTTGAATCTCAACATAATTTGCAGGATGAAATTTCAAATTTTCTCGTGACTATCATTAATCTGAACGCTTTTATTTTTTTAGTGGCAGGAATTATCGCTGTGTTTATTACTAATCGCATTACCCGATCTTTTTCTCTGATTAGTGACAAAATGAAAAAAATTAATCTTGCTACAGGGAACGAAGAAATTGTATGGAAAAGACATGACGAAATTGGTGACCTCGTGAATGAATATAATAAGATGGTCAGAAAATTAGATGTAAGCGCCGAAATGCTTGCTAAGAGCGAAAGAGAAGGAGCGTGGCGCGAAATGGCAAGGCAGGTGGCACATGAAATTAAAAATCCCCTTACGCCAATGAAATTAAACTTGCAATATTTACAAATGGCTATAGATACCAACTCGCCTGATGTAAAAAACATCTCTTTATATGTTGCAGGAATTTTATTGGAGCAGATAGAACATCTTTCACAAATCGCTGGCGACTTCGCGCAATTTGCCAAAATCGGCAATGCCAAAAACCAGGTATTTGATATTAACAGGGTGCTCGAAAATGTAATAACACTTTATTCGACCAATGATGAATTTAAGATTGAAGCAACACTACATCCTAATGAAATATTAATAGAAGCCGACAAAACGCAGGTAAACCGGCTGTTTACCAATTTGCTTCAAAACGCGGTACAAGCTGTACCCGAATATCGCGAGACCCTGATCAAAATAACCAGTGAATTGAACGATCACAAAGTGCTCATTTCAATTAAGGATAATGGGAACGGAATACAGGCTGTAATGTTCAGCAAAATATTTACACCCAATTTTACAACCAAAACTTCCGGCACGGGTCTGGGACTTGCCATGTGCAAAGGAATCGTTGAAAAATTAAATGGTAAAATATGGTTTGAAACAAAGGAAGGAGAGTGGACCATCTTCTATGTAGAATTGCCGGTGTTAATTGAAGAGTAAAAATTATCATTTTTCTCGTACGATCACCTTTGCTACACTGTTTTTAAGAAAATAAAAAGTCCCAAAATTTTCGGGACTTAAAGTTATTCTTAAAAACTAAGACTTACTATTTCTTTTTTGCAGCAGCTTTTTTAGGAGCGGCTTTTTTTACAGCAGCTTTTTTAGGAGCAGCTTTTTTTGCCTTTGCCATGTTTTTAGAATTTAATTGTTAGTAAATAAAACCTAAAAATATAAACAATTTCTTAACTATCAAAACTTAATTACACTTTTTATGCAACCGCCTCTGACGCACTTACAGAAACTATGGTTCTGTCTCCCTTTGTTTTTCTAAATTCAACAATTCCATCTGTGGTTGCAAAGATGGTGAAGTCTTTTCCGAGGCCAACATTTTTGCCAGGATGATAAACTGTTCCGCGCTGACGAAGAATAATATTTCCCGACGTGGCAGCCTGTCCACCAAATATTTTTACGCCTAATCTTTTGCTCTGTGAATCACGTCCGTTTTTTACTGAACCTTCACCTTTTTTATGTGCCATATTCTTATAATTAAAAAGTTATTATTTCTTGAAACGACTTTAGCATCTCAAACTTTTTCAAAAAGTATTTTATGCAATACCTATCACCTTGATATGCGTGTATTGAGTACGATGTCCGTGTTTTTTTCTGAAACCTTTCCTTCTTTTCATTTTAAAAGCAATTACTTTTTCTCCTTTAACCAGGTCGTTTACGATTTCTGCCTTTACTTTCACACCTGCATTCTCGCCGATAGAAACTTTTCCATCGTTGTCGTGCAAGAGCACGTCAGAAAATTCGAGTTCATCTCCTTGCTTTCCCTGAAGATGTGGTACATATAAACTTTGACCTTCGGTAACTTTAAACTGTTGACCCGCGATTTTTACTATAGCAAACATACTTTTCCAATTTTTTTTGGAGTGCAAATGTAAGATAATTCCGAATAATACGACTACTATAAATTGATAAAAAGTAGCTATTTTTTATTTTTTATATAAAGCATTGTTATACAAGGCGTAAAACAGGCCTTTTTTGCAATAAATGTCCGTTATTTTTGCCAATAGTCATTAATTTACCAGATGAACATGATTAAAAGAGTTTCACAATTCTGTTTCAGCATTTATGGATTTGCCGTTTTTGTGTTGCTGATGTTCGCGCTTTTGCCCCTATTTATGTATTCGTTTTTACAAAAACCCGCTAAGGCCGGAAACCTTATCTATAAAATTTCACGTTTTTGGGCAGATGCATTTTTCTTTCTGACCGCTATAAAATACTGGAATATTTATGAGGAAGCCCATGACAAAAGCAAGGAATATATTTTTGTGAGCAACCATATATCTTACCTTGATATTCCGATGATGATGAAAGTAGTAAGAGGGCAGCATATGCGAATCCTCGGAAAAGCTGAAATGAATAAGATACCCATCTTTGGTTCTATTTATAAACGGGGAGCGGTGACGGTGAATCGTGAAAGCGTAGGAGCTCGTTCTAAAAGTATTAAAAGCCTTATTAAATTTATACAAAAGAAAATTTCTGTATTCATTTGTCCCGAAGGCACATTCAACAAGACACACCATCCCTTAAAAAGTTTTTATAACGGCGCTTTTAAAATTGCCATTGAAACACAAAAGCCCATCCGTCCAATACTGTTTTTAGACACTTATGACAGATTGAATTATAATACTATTTTTTCCCTAAACCCCGGAAAATGCCGCAGTGTTTATCTTCCGCTAACCTCTACTGAAGGGCTAACATTAAAAGATGTACCATTTTTGAAACAGAAAATTTATGATCAGATGGAAGCAGCGCTTATAAAATATAAAGCAAGCTGGATTGAAGAAAATGAATAAGAAGATATTTCCAAATCACCCATTCCCGGAATTTTTAGCAACATTTATATACCACAGTAAGCCAGCAAAAAATCATCTTTTCTATTTTTCATAAACTGCGTTGGCAATGCCCTCATGAAAAAACCCCGGCTAACCTTTTGGTCTCCGGGGATTAAAACAAAAATAGCACTCACAACAACGAAGTTTTACTTTTTACAAACAGTAAATAAACAAATAAATGCGATTTTCATTTGCGTATATCTTTACTCGCCAAATAATGAATGCCTAATCAGGTTTTTCGCCATCTAAAAATGTATTGATGGTACTTATCTCGGCCTTATTATTTTCGTCTGATTTTACTGTATAATTGCTATAAAAACTTTCTACGTCCGCAATGGAATTGTGCAATTCCATATTGCGGCGAAGGTAAGCGGGAACAGACTCAAACTCATTGTTAGGATCAGCAGCGTTTACGTTAAAAGAGAGATTCCTCAACTTCGCAATACGATCCATAGCCCTGCGCTTTAATTCTTCTGTTTCGTCCACCATCGGCGGCTCCTCAACATCAGACATCATGATAGGCATTGTTTGGTGTACTTTCTTTTCCTGTGTTTCCTCCACCGCATCATTGGAATTTTTCACCACCAGTTGCATTTCTTGCGCGGGCTCGTCTTCCCGTTCAGAAATTGGCAATGGGGTTGGTTTATCAAGAGTTTCGGATTCGGGTTTTGGCCTCTCTTCTGCATAAATTTGCTTCGGTTTGGCCAAATAACCGCCTGACGTTGGGGCGGTGCTAGCGTCTTTATTATCTTTTTGTTTTTGTTTCTTTTGCTCTAAGTCTTCAGCATTATTCTGCTGATTACAGTTAGCTTTCGGAGGAGTTGAATTGTGATCCGAAGATAATTCGAAATAGATAACAGTCTCAGAAGATTTATCAACAGTATTTCCACGATGTTCCACCGGTAAATCTACGGTAGAGACGTCAGAGGTTTCTACTATACTTGGCGACATGGACTTTTCTTCTTCTATGTGTAACACATTAAATACTTCATCATCATTCAAATTCCTAAGCTCATTTTGTGCAACATCGCTTTTTCCCGAAGTTTTATCATCAATAAAGGTGTCTTCTTTATCAACAATGTTTTTATTTTTTTCGTCAAACAAAAAAAGCGGTTCGTTGATCTTCTTCTTTGCTTCCGGTTGAAGAACCACCACGACTTTTTCTTTTTCTTTTTTTGCAGGAATCGTTACCTCTTCCTTTTTATCAAACGGTTCTTTATGTTCGAATCCTGTAGCTATCAACGTAATTCCTATTTTATTTTCCAGGGTGTTGTCATAGCCTAAACCAAGAATTACATCAGAGTCTTCTCCTGCCTGGCTAAGCAAATAATTTTGGATGGTTTCTACTTCATCCATAGTAAATTCTGATTCGCCCTCTGCGGAATTAATATTGATCAAAATCCATTTAGCGCCACGGATATCATTATCGTTCAATAATGGAGAGTTTAATGCTTGCTCAATAGCTTTCTGAGCCCGGCTTTCGCCTTCGCATTCAGCACTTCCAAGAATAGCCACACCACCATTTTTCATCACTGTACATACATCTGCGAAATCCACATTGATCTGTCCGGTACTGTTGATCACGTCTGTAATACACTTTGCCGCTGTTGCCAACACATTATCTGCTTTTGCAAAGGCTGCTTTCATGGTGAGGTTGCCAAACTGGTGCCTCAATTTATCATTGCTGATTACCAAAAGAGTATCTACATGTTCTTTCAATTTATTGATACCATCCTGTGCTTGCGCAATTCTCTTTTTACCTTCATACGCAAAAGGAGTCGTAACGATCCCAACTGTCAAAATACCAAGGTCTTTACAAATCTTTGCTATGATCGGTGCGCCTCCTGTTCCTGTTCCACCACCCATACCTGCTGTGATGAAAGCCATTTTAGTATTTACCTCCAGTATCTTTTTTATTTCTTCAAGGCTCTCTTCAG
>DATCFI010000031.1:0-2853 GCA_036509585.1 Hanamia sp.
CGTTTAGAGTGGCCTTCCCTCGAAAAATTTTTTAAAGGAAAGGACGAAATTAGGCATGGGGTGGATGTTCTCTATTTTTTAGATGATAAAATCATAAAAAAATATACATATTCAAAAACGAATATTCAAATTGATTCGAGAATAATCTTATTAGAGGCCCCGAAAAATGGTTCCGACTAAGAAAATGCAGCAAAAAAAAATCTATGAGGGCCTTTTGGAGATGCTAAAAAAAGAGCTATTCATATTACCTGATAAGAAAGAAGAAAATGCACATAATACAATTAGTGCATTATGGCATTATGCTGCAGGTAATCCAGTTTCAGCAATTAGGGCAGAGAATCTGGAGTTACCAGAATTATCATCTTCCCAGATTTCAATTTTAAAAGAGCTCGTTCTAAGTAGATTATCGGGTACGCCTCTCGCACACTTAACTGAAAGGCAAAATTTTATGGGACTTGACTATATTGTGCCCAACGGCCATTTTATTCCACGAAATGAAACTGAACTGTTAGCTAAAACCGCTATCGACACTATTTCAAAAGATTTCGTAACAAAGGAAAGAATTTTTGTTTTTGATTTATGTACTGGAATTGGAACTGTTGCGCTTGCAATCGCAAATTATTCTAAAAACACCTATGTGTTTGCCTCTGACATAAATGAATCGGCGATTGATGCGGCTAAAACGAATGCAAAGTATTTTTCGCTAGATCATAGAGTTACTTTTTTTAATTCCAACATGTTTGATTCATTTGAATCGTTGTCACTTAAAAATGAGGTCAATATTATTGTTAGTGCTCCGCCTTACATTTCAAGTAAAAAGATGAAAAATATGCACATAGAAGTTGCAAATCATGAACCGAAAGAAGCATTCGATGCAGGTCCATTTGGCCTATCAATCTTCTTAATATTGATTTCCATTGCTCCAGAGTATTTGGTAATCGACGGATATCTTATTATGGAATGTGGATTAGGACAAGGAGAATTTCTTGCGGATAGAATTAAAGCAAATGATCGTTATGGCTCTATAGATAAAATTTGCGATGACAATGGCAATATACGTGTGTTGAAAGCTAAAAAAGTTGCATAACCCCCTCATGAAAGTGCTGAATGATTCTTAAAATCTCATGTAATAAAATGGGTGAATTCCCGAATAAAACAACCAGCTAAGAAGCAATAAGACACAATAACCCGCACCCCTGATCCAAACAGATTGTTTCATATAAACCGACAACAAGTCTTTTCCTTTTTCATTGAATACTTCCGTTATAAATAAAATCAGAAAGCAAAGCAAACCAATTAAAAATTGTGGTTTGCTCTTAATGAAATCAGTTCCATTTCCGTTGAAATGGATATTGCTAAATAAATGGAAGATTAGGTATAAAGCGTCTTTAACTGAGTTTGCAAAAAAGAACACCATTGAAAAAGCCATAAATAGAAAAACAATTAATCTACTGATGGTATTTACCACACTTTTGGGAAACCGCGAAGCAATCTTCAATCGTTTTCGTTTTGTATAAAATTCATAAACAATTGCGATACCTTGAAGGAGACCAAGAATTACGAAAGTAAGATTAGCTCCGTGCCAAATTCCGACGATAAAAAAAGTGAAAAATATTCCGAGGATTACCGCATTATTCCCCCATCTTCTAAACTTAATGATGAAGGGATTATATATAAAATCATTGCACCAGGAAGATAGCGAAATGTGCCATCTACGCCAGAATTCAGAGATGTTCCTGGCAAGAAAAGGCCTGTTAAAATTATCGATCAGATTGATGCCAAAAAGTTTCGCTATTCCTAACGCCATGTCTGTGTATCCAGAAAAATCGCAGTACACGTATACTGTTTGGACGATCAATACTGTTATTAAGGGTGTTCCTTCGAAATGATGCACATTGTCGTACACCGATGACACAGCAACATACAAATTATCGGCGATGACCACTTTCTTAAAAAGCCCAAATAAAAATAATCGCACACCTGATTCAATATTATTACTATCAAATTTTACCTGATTATTTAGTTGAGGTAAGAAATGATTGGAGCGCTCGACAGGCCCCGAAAAAAACTTAGGAAAAAACAGAAGATAAGTGGCGAAAGCGAAAAAATTATGTTCAGTTTTTTCACTCCCACGATCAATTCCTATCAAGTAGCCAAGCGCCTGAAAAGTGTAATAAGAAATTCCGATAGGAATCATAATTGATCCGTACGGAATTGTTGGAGAAATTTCCGATGAAAAAAAGATAACATTTAGATTTCCAAAATGCGCAAAGAAATATTTGAAAAAAACTAAAATACCCACATCAATAAAAATGCTTAACCAAAACAATTTAGTTTTGAGTCCTTGTTTAGTGCCATATTTCTCAAGCACTATACCTAAACCATAATTGAGAATTGTAAATACAATCGAGAATAATGCGATACTCACAGAAAAGACAACAATAAACAGAAAACTGGAAGCAAATAAAATAAAAGCCTGATTTTGTCTTTTAACAGAATAATAAAAAACGACCGTAAGAATAAAAAGGATACACAAATAATACATAATCCGAAAAGTAAAATTTTAGTAGAATCCTGTAAATGTATTAGTTCCTTTTCGAAATCTGAAGCTCTTTAAAGACTAATTTTCAAGTAGCATAAAAAAAATTAAAAACATTACACTATAAAAATCTCACTTCAAATAAAATTTCAATCCCCAAAAAACGAATTATTGTAACTATCCAGTAGTGTAATATATTTTAAAAATCATATAAGACAGCTTCTTGTTTTCAATTTTCTGATAGGTATGCACATTAATTTTCCGGGTTTAAAAAATCTGTTTTTTGTTCACATTTTTTGTCTAAAATAAGTTGA
>DATCFI010000032.1:0-31096 GCA_036509585.1 Hanamia sp.
GGCGTATCTGAATGAATTCTTTTATCGCTTTAACAGACGGGGATTTGATAAAACTATATTTCACAACCTTCTAGAAAGAATGGTTAAGAGTGACCCCATTTATCAAAAGGTATTCACGACTTAAACGATTTATTCTAAATATTTATTAAACCATGCCGCCGTTTCATCCAGCGTGTTTTTTACAAGATCACCATTTGTCCACCAGTCATGAAAAATCAATGGATAAATAATCACTTTATTGTCAACGCCATTTTGCGTTAATAATGAACCTAAAGAATTAGCCTGTTCTTTTTGTATTACGATATCCAAATCGCCCTGGAATAATATTGTGGGAACGGTGGTTTTACTTACATGAAAATAAGGACTGCATTCTTTGTATAGTTGCGCTGATTCGCTTGACAGAGCCACTCCCAGGTAAGGCGTTATCAATGGCCCGTCAATTACAGTATTGTAATAGGCCGCATTAAAAAGATTTGTTGGAGAAGCCATGCCCGCCCCGGCTTTAATGGTTCCATCGGAATTTCTTGTGTATGCGTAAGACAATGACAAATGAGCGCCCGCGCTATGTCCTGTGATATAGAAATGTTTTGAATTAAAAATATAGTAAGCGGCCTTTTTCTTCAAAAAAGAAACTACAGAATCAATGTCGTCTAATTGCATAGCATAATTATCATCATTTTGTGGTGATAAACGATAGTTTATATTGGCCACGGCAAATCCCCTGGCTTTTAAACCGGAGGTCATAAAATTCAAATCACCTTTATCTCCCGAGCTCCATGCGCCGCCGTGAATTACAATTACCAGTTTTGTGTCAGCGGTTCTGTTTCCGGGCAGGCCTAGATCAAGTTTGTAGGCGTTATTATTTCCATAAGATACATTTTTAATAATAGTATCTGCCAATGGAAAAGTATCATGAGCAGGCGAAATGGTGACTTCTTTTGTACACGAAAAAATAAAAAAAATTATAATAAAATAGAAAGGGACTTTTTTCATAAACGTCAATTTTTAGCTAACCTAAGAATCTTTTTTTCAGTGAAATGAAAATTTCACACAATATTGTGGAAAGTGGAAACGGATTTTCGGATGAATTATTCTTTGCTATCCTTTTTAAACACATCATCCATAATATTCAGCGAGCTCTTTTTCTTATCCAACGCCTCCTGAATTTCGCTTGCAAGTAATCCGGTGGAATCACCTTCATGCTTAATAAAAATAACTTCCGCATCATTAAAAGTAAATAACGAAACCAATTTTTTTTCTGATGCTTCTTCTATGTTGTCTATTAGCAAAATGATATCAAACTTTCTCTGATGAAATATTTCAATAGCAACTTCATCATCTACCGTTCCGGTGCCTTCCCATTTGGGATTTTCATTGATGAACCTTGATAATTTTTGTAATAAAACCGGATCACGGCCAATGCTTAAGATTTGTATTTTGTCCATAAAAAATTTTTAAAAAAGAATCTAATGCATTCCAAATCAAGTTTTCATTTAGCTTTGGAACACACCCGATCCATATTCATTACTCCAAATTAATTAATTCATTCTAGAACTCCATCGGAACTTCCATGAGCAGAAATTCGGCATCGCTTTCCGCCTTGATATTTATTTTATCGGTTTCCCAGATTCCGTAGCCATCGCGTTTATTTAATTCCTGGCCATCAACATTTATATCTCCGTTCAAAACAAAAATATATAATCCATTTCCGTTTTGTTTAAAATGATAATCAGCGCTAACACCTTTATCAAATTTGCCCAAATGAAACCATGCATTTTGATGGATCCAAACACCTTCATCATCCTGGTTGGGTGATAGTATTTGTTGCAATTTATTGTGCCTGTCGTTTTCGTTCAGCGTAATTTGGCCATACCGCGGGTCAACATTTTTTTTGTTGGGGAATACCCAAATCTGTAAAAATTTTACAGGAGTGTCTTTATTTTTATTGTATTCGCTATGCTTGATTCCTGTGCCCGCGCTCATTACCTGTATGTCGCCTTGTTTTATGACGGTAGTATTACCCATGCTGTCTTTATGTTCCAGGTCGCCTTCCAATGGTATGGAAATGATTTCCATATTCTCATGCGGATGGGTTCCAAATCCCATTGCCTTGCTTACGGTATCGTCATTCAGTACACGAAGTGCACCGAAATGATCTCGTTCGGGATTACGATAGTTTGCAAAACTAAAAGTGTGATAACTGTTAAGCCAGCCATGATCAGCGTGGCCGCGTGTGTTTGCTTTGTGCAAAATTGTTTTTGCCATTATTTGTTTATTTACTGGTTTACAATATTTTTAATTTCTACACAAAGTTGATTCATTTCTGTATTCGCACCAATGACATAGATTAAGAATTGCCGTTAATGTGGGTTAAGAAATATTTGTAAAGAATCGCGACATTGAAGTTTAATCCATTCATTATTTCTTTATGTAAAAAATCCTTTTGAAGAGAGGATGAATGATAGCGATCCGCAAATTGAAAAAGCGGTTGAGGAAATAATGAAAGAATTAAAAGAATTAAAATAATTCAAATAAAAAATGCCGCAATCGTTTGATGGCGGCATTTTTCTTTATGAAGCTAATAATGTCAATAAAGAGAAAAATTAAAAAAATATTTCCTAATTGCAGTAAACTAACAAATTCCTTTAATTTCTATTTGCTGTGTTTATTCCCTACAACGATTCGTAAATTTTTATTTTATTGTAAAGTGTTTTTCTGTCGATTTTCAATATCTCAGCTGCTTTTGTTTTATTGTAATTCACTTCTTTTAGCACATTCATTATGGCTTCGTATTCTGCCTTGGCTGCTGCATCTTTTAGGTCCACGTCTTTTATGCTTACCGATGGACCATCAAAACTAACATGATTCGTATGTCCGGAAAATGCACTCTGCGAAGAAGACTGGGTTATTTCCCAAGGCAATACTTTTGAATTTATTTTTCCTGAAAGGGTTAGCAAAACAGCACGGCGAACAACATTCCTGAATTCCCTGAGATTTCCCGGCCATGCATATTTTAGAAACATTTCTTCTACATCTTCTTCATATCCGTCTATACTTTTTTGAAGCTCGGCATTTGTCCGGTCAAGAAAAAATTCGGCGAATAACAGAATATCCCCTTTCCTATTTCTCAAAGCAGGAAGGTTAATAGAAAATTCATTAAACCTGTGATAAAGGTCTTCACGAAATTTTCCTTTTCTATAGGCTTCCTGCAAGTTTTCATTAGATGCGACAATAATTCTTACATCCACATCCATTTCTTTTGTTCCCCCTACTCGTTTGTATTTTCTTTCCTGTATCACTCTTAACAAAGAAGCCTGTACATCTCTGGGTAAATTAGATACTTCATCCAGGAAAAGCGTGCCACCATTGGCCAGTTCAAAATGTCCTTCTTTATCAGTGATTGCACCTGTAAACGCTCCTTTTACATGGCCGAAAAGTTCACTTCCCGACAACTCTTTCGATAATGTGCCGCAATCCATAGCGATAAAAGGTTTTCCCTTTCTGGCACTAGCTTCATGAATGGTTTTGGCAATTACTTCCTTACCGGTGCCGCTTTCTCCATAAAGAATTACGCTGTAATTGGTAGGCGCTACTATTTCTATCTGGCGGTATATCCGTGCTGTTTCCCCATCCTGACCCACGAGGTATTCGTTATTTAATGATAGCTCATATTTTCTTTTCTTGTTGGCAACCGGAGCAGTTGTCGCTGCTTTTGAAGACGAGGGATTCTGTTCTGCGACAGGGTTGGCCAGCGCTTTTTCAATCACATTCACTACTTCATCAGGAATTAATGGTTTGGTGATATAGTCAAAAGCCCCCATTTTTATCACATCCACGGCTATTTTGATATCAGAGTAGCCGGTAATAATAATAACAATCGTTTTTGGTTTTGCTTCTTTGATTTTTAATAATACATCCTTTCCGTCTTTGTCACCAAGCCGGAAGTCGCAAAGCACTATATCAAAATGAAACTCATTAAATTTTGCAAGTCCTTTGCTGCCATTGTGCGCTACCTCTGTTTGGTAACCTTTCTTATTCAAAAACCTGCTTAACAAGGCACACATGTCAAAATCATCGTCAATAATCAGTATTCTTTTATTCATATATACTAAATAAGCATTTAGGTGTGTAAAGTTAATGTAAATCTTTGTTTTTTAATTGCGGCTGCGAAACAGTTTTTTCTTCTGTTTCTACCCATTCTGCATATTCATTTGGAATAATATTGTAGCCATAAAGCTTTGCATGTACTTTGGTAAATTCGGCTCCCAGGTAAAGTATGACAGAACTGTAATATACCCATACCATAAAAATGATGATAGACCCGGCGGCTCCATATAGAGAAGATAATTTGCTTTTGCCGATGTAATATCCGATGCCCATTTTGCCCAGCGTAAAAAATATTGCCGTAACGAAACCTCCTAAAAGTACGTCCTTCCATTTTATTTTTGCGTCCGGTAATATTTTAAAGAGGAGAGAAAACAAAAATCCGGTAACCATTATGGAAAGAATCGCCCCAGTCACGGCCATGAAATAACTACTGTAATTTTTTAGATAGTTTGATATCAAATCCCCAAACGCAGTTAAAAGCGCATTTAACACGAACGAAATAATCAGTATCGCGCCGATGCTCAGAATTAATGAGAATGAAAGCAAACGGGTAATAATTAACTTCCACCAAACTTTTTTTGGCTTTATTTTTAATCCCCATATTTTATTTAGTGAATCCTGTACCTCACCGAAAATAGTAGTAGCTCCAATAAATAGAATTACGATGCTAATTACAGTTGCCAGGTAATTGTTATGATTGAGGTGAATATTTTTGATGGTGTCCTGTATCTGCAAAGCAGCTACACTTCCTATAAGATGGCTAAGCTGTTGATAAATTTGTCCCTGCACAGCTTCCTTTCCGAAGAACCTTCCAAGCAAAGCCGTTACGATCACTAATAACGGAGCTATGGAAAAAACCGTATAATAAGCAAGGGAAGCGCTGTATTTTAAAATATTATCCGCGGAAAACTCTTGAAAAACTCTTTTTAAATATAAGAAGATATTTGATATATATTTTTTCATGCTCATCTCAATTCTCCGCGTGCTATTTGCAATTTAGAAAGTTATTCAAAAAGTTTTTAATTGATTTTTCTGTTATCTTTTAATAAACATCTCAGCAAAATGTGATTAGGTATTTGTTTGATTTGAGATGCAAAGATGACTACTTTTTATTTTAAATAATGACAAAAAAAGTATCCTGCTAAATTGATTTTTCTTAACCCATAAAGACAGAAATAATTTATGCCTACATTTATATTTATGAACGATCGTAAATTTCAAATCAAAACGAATTCAGGGTTATATACAGATATGTATCAACTTACTATGGCTGAAGCATATTTTAAACAAGGAATTCAAAAGACACCTGCGTCTTTTGATTATTTTTTTAGAAAATTACCGTATTCAGGTGGATATGTAATTTTTTGCGGCCTTGGAGAGTTGTTGCCGGTAATCGAAAACCTGCATTTTAGTTCTGAAGAAATTGATTGGCTGGGCAAAAAAGGATTTGGTAATGATTTTTTAGAATGGCTGAAAGTATTTCGTTTTAATGGAAGAATATACTCAATGCCGGAAGGAGAAATTGCTTTTCCGTTGGAACCTTTGTTGCGGGTAGAAGGCGACCTTGCTGAGGTGCAATTGATAGAAACTTTGTTATTAAACTATTTGAATTTTCAATCGCTCATTGCTACTAAAGCTGCAAGAATACGCTATGCGGCCGGCGACCACCATCTCAGTGAATTTGGGTTAAGAAGGGCGCAGGCGTTTGGTGGGATAGCTGCAAGCCGGGCTGCTATAGCGGGCGGTTTCGACAGCACATCTAATGTGTTTGCGGCCAAAATGTATGATATAACAGCAAGTGGTACGATGGCGCATTCATTTATCCAAAGCCAGGAGAATGAATTAACTGCTTTCAGAAAATTTGTTGAAAATCATCCTAAAAATTCTACCCTACTTGTAGATACATATGATACATTAAAAAGTGGGATTCCGAATGCAATAATAGTTGCGAACGAGATGAAGCAAAAAGGACAGCAGCTTCAGGCGATAAGATTAGATAGTGGCGACCTTGCCTACCTGTCCAAACGTGGCCGTAAAATGCTCGACGATGCTGGATTTCAGCAAGTGCAAATTGTGGTTTCCAATCAATTGGATGAGTATCTTATTAAGAGCTTGCTTGATCAAAAAGCACCGATTGACGTTTTTGGTGTAGGAACCAGTTTGTCCACGGGGCAGCCTGACGCAGCGCTGGATGGCGTATATAAATTATGTGAAATAGATGGTAAGCCAAAAATAAAACTATCTGAAAATATTCAGAAGGTAACGTTGCCTGGTGTTAAACAGGTTTATCGCTACACTGATGAAGAGGGTTGCTTTGTTGCAGATGCCATTACCCTCGCGAAAGATGGTATTCCAAACCAAATGATCCATCCGTATGATCCTGAAAAAAGTATGTTGTTAAATACAAAACTGGCAACACCATTGCTCCATAAAATAATGGAAAATGGAAAATCATTATTAGAGAATTACGAACCAAAAGATGTGGCGGCTTTTTCACAAAAAAGGTTGCAACTCTTACCGGATGAACACAAACGTTTTAATAATCCACATATTTATAAAGTTGGAATTAGTGAGCCATTGCATCAATTGAGAAGTGATCTGCGACGGGAATATAAAATGTAGGTTTTGAAAGAGAGCGTCCTTTATGTTTTAATTGAAATAAGAATATTACTAAAAATTTGCTTGCTGTCGTTAAACGGAAGAGCAGAATTTTCCGGTAGGTTACAAAAACTGATTAAAAATCTTCAAGAAAAGTTCGTTTACTATCCTTGAGCTTTTGAAAGCCGCACATTAGAACAACCCGAATAGATTGATAATTTCAATCAATTATCTTTGCAAAATGAGTAAAGTAAGAGTAAGATTCGCGCCAAGCCCTACCGGTGGATTGCATCTCGGAGGCGTGCGTACCGCATTGTTTAATTATTTGTTTGCCAAAAAAAATAACGGCGAATTTGTGTTGAGAGTGGAAGATACAGATCAGACCCGTTATGTAGAAGGTGCTGAGCAATATATCATTGATTGTCTTAACTGGTGTGGTATTTCACCGGCTGAAGGCCCGCAAAACCCTGGTGAATATGGCCCTTACAGGCAAAGTGAAAGAAAAAATAGTTACCGGAATTATGCTGAACAATTGGTGAAATCGGGCCATGCTTATTATGCTTTTGATACACCGGAAGAAATCGAAAACCTTAGAGAAAAATTGAAGGTGGAAGGAAAATATAATGTGCAATACGATTTTCAAAATAGGTTGGAGATGCGTAATTCATTGAGCTTGCCTAAAGAAGAAACCGAAGCATTGTTGAAAATAAATTTTCCTCATGTTATCAGGATTAAAATGCCGCGAAATGAATACGTTCATTTCAAGGATATGATTCGTGGAGATGTCGAAATGCAGACAGATGGAGTGGATGACAAAGTATTATTGAAAGCAGATGGAATGCCTACTTATCACCTTGCGGTAGTCGTAGACGATTATCTTATGAAAATTACCCATTCCTTTCGCGGAGAGGAGTGGATGCCCAGCGCACCGGTGCACGTACTGTTATGGAACTACCTTGGATGGGAAAAACAGATGCCACACTGGGCACATCTTCCATTGATTTTAAAACCTGACGGTAACGGCAAGCTCAGCAAGAGAGATGGGGAACGATTAGGATTTCCAGTGTTTGCGATGGAATGGAATGATCCGCAAAAAGGAAAAACACCTGGGTTTAAGGAACTTGGATTTTTGCCAGAAGCATTTATCAATATGCTGGCTTTGCTGGGCTGGAACGATGGCTCTGAGCAGGAAATGTTTTCCCTGGATGAAATGGTTGATAAATTTTCTATTGACCGGATTCATTCTCATGGCGCAAAATTTGATTTTGAAAAGGCGAAATGGTTCAATCATGAATGGATAAAAAAATCAAGTGTAGAAAGATTGAAACCGGATGTGAAAAAAATATTTGAAGAAAACAATATCGCTACCAACGATGAAAATAAATTGGACAAAGTGATAGAGCTAATAAAAGAAAGATGCACTTTGTTAACAGATTTTTTGCAACAGGGAAGTTTTTTTTATACTGCTCCATCAGAAATTGATACTTCAGCTATTCTGCCAAAATGGAATGAAAATAAAAACCAGTTTTTTGTCGAATTAATTCGAGTTTTCTCATTAATTACTTCGTGGGAACTGAATGATATTGAGCATACCTTTAAAGAACTTGCAGCCGCATCGCGCCTCAAGCCGGGTGAATTAATGTTACCGCTTCGCGTAATGCTGGTCGGTGGAAAATTTGGTCCTGGTGTTTTTGATATTGCTTTGCTTATTGGGAAAGAAGAAACTATAAAAAGAATGCAGCACACTTTATCTTTATTGAAATAATTTTTTTTGATTAAAAATTTGTGAATGAATAGATCACAAAAGAAGTTTCTGGAATAATAAAATAAGTCAGTTATCAATTTAAAACAAATCGGGATGTACTCAACTATTAATACAGAATCTGAAGATGGAATTTTTACAATCACCATCAATAGACCAGATAAACTAAATGCATTAAATAAAAAAGTCTTGGATGAACTGGATGTTGTAATGGATAGTGTTTATCATGATGATAAAATTAAAGGAGTGATTATCACCGGTGCCGGTGAAAAGGCATTTGTAGCCGGAGCGGATATTGCTGAATTTATTTCTGTGGCGGATGATAAAGGTGCAGCATTTGCAAAACGAGGGCAGGATATTTTCTTTAAAATAGAAAATTGTCATAAGCCTGTAGTAGCTGCTGTCAATGGTTTTGCGCTGGGCGGTGGCTGTGAACTGGCTATGTCATGTCATTTCAGGCTGGCAAGTGCTAATGCTAAATTTGGTCAGCCGGAAGTGAACCTCGGCATCATTCCCGGATATGGTGGTACGCAACGTTTAACCATGCTTGTTGGTAAAGGGAAAGCGATGGAATTAATGATGACAGGAAATATGATTGGTGCTGATGAAGCCAAAGCTCTGGGTCTTGTGAATTATGTGGAAGAGCCTGGTACCCTGATTCCAAAAGCAAAAGAGCTCTTAAGTTTGATAATGACAAAATCACCCGTAGCCATTTCCAAAGTGATTTCTGCGGTGAATTCCTATTATCTTTTTGACAAGAACGGATACGAACAAGAGTCGAAACTTTTTGGAGAAGTATTTTCAAGTGATGATAAAAAGGAAGGAACTAATGCTTTCGTGGAAAAAAGAAAGCCAGTTTTTACAGGGAGTTGATGGTTTAATAGTGAAAATAGAAATTGCCGTTATTTGTTCGTTTACTAGTTGGGCAATTTTATTTTGATATATTCAATCTGCTCAATGCGTGATGTTCAATTAAATTTGCCTATAGTTTAAAAATTTATAAATAAAAATAATGAATTACCGGATAGAAAAGGATACCATGGGCGATGTGAAAGTGCCCGTAGAAGCCTACTACGGTGCCCAAACGCAACGAAGCGTTGATAACTTTAAAATAGCGCAAGACATTAATAAAATGCCAAAAGAGATCATCCAGGCATTTGCGTTTTTAAAAAAGGCCGCTGCTATTACTAACTTAGATGCAGGCGTTCTCTCAAAAGAGAAAATGGAATTAATAAGTAAAGTGTGCAATGAAATTCTTGAAGGAAAATTGAACAATGAATTTCCTTTGGTAGTTTGGCAAACCGGGAGTGGAACACAAAGTAATATGAATGTAAATGAAGTGATTGCCTTTCGTGGACACGTGTTGAATGGTGGTAAGTTAACAGATAAAGAAAAGACGCTTCATCCAAATGACGATGTAAATAAATCGCAATCAAGTAACGATACTTTTCCTACGGCAATGCATATAGCGGCTTATAAGATTTTGCACGATCTTACTTTGCCTGCTTTGGAAGAACTTAAAAAGACGTTGGAAAAAAAGTCCAAAGACTTTATGCATATCGTAAAAATCGGGCGCACCCATTTTATGGATGCGACACCTTTAACACTTGGGCAAGAATTTAGCGGATATGCATCACAGGTAGCGCATGGAATTAAAGCTATTAAAAATACATTACCTCATTTAAGTGAGTTGGCATTGGGCGGCACTGCGGTAGGCACAGGCATAAACACCCCTCCCGGATATGCCGTAAATGTAGCAGAAACGATTGCAGAACTTACTGGGCTTCCGTTTGTTACAGCAAAAAATAAATTTGAATCACTTGCAGCGCACGATGCTATCGTAGAATCCCATGGCGCTCTAAAAGCAGTCGCTGTGAGTCTGATGAAAATCGCAAATGATATACGGATGCTGTCTTCCGGGCCAAGGAGTGGAATTGGTGAAATCAGTATCCCGGAAAATGAGCCCGGCTCGTCCATAATGCCGGGAAAAGTAAATCCAACACAATGTGAATCGCTTACGATGATCGCTGCACAGGTGATGGGAAACGATGTGGCCATCAGCGTTGGAGGTGCTACCGGACAGTTTGAGTTAAATGTTTTCAAACCCATGATGATATATAATTTCTTACACAGTGCGCGCCTTATAGGGGATGGGTGTAATAGTTTCAACGACCATTGTGCCAAAGGAATTGAGCCAATTGAAGCGAATATTAAAAAACACGTTGATAATTCTTTAATGCTGGTGACGGCGCTGAACACAAAAATTGGGTATTATAAAGCTGCCGAAATCGCCCAAAAAGCGCACAAGGAAAATACTACGTTAAAAGAGATGGCTGTAAAATTAGGGTATGTTACTCCTGAACAGTTTGATGAATGGGTGAATCCGGCAAATATGGTGGGCGAAATAAAATAACACCTGATTACATATTTGGCAAAATTGTTTGTTTACTGTTTTCCATTGGGCCTTTTATGTGTCATCCACATTTTCGAAGCCAGTCAGGAGAAATTCGTCAATCGTGCAAAGGCACATTTCCAAACAAATCGCAACATCGGGATATTCGAAGTATTAGTCATTTTCTTACGGCTTGCTTTAACTTTTATCCTTGTACGGTTCCGGCTGTCAAAGAAGGCACCAATTAGTCCGCTTCCGGTTTTAATAATATCAGTTAATATACTTCGACACGGCACAGACTCCGTCCTGAATTACTGGTTCCCCATAAAACATCGACTTATAAGCGGTGTATAAAATGACAAGAAGACTTGACTTATATCTTTTTCTACAAAATCTTTTACGAATAGTTATTTATTAAAAATAATTAATTTTTTAAATATTATGGTATAGAAAAGCGCTAATGCTCTATTTTAGAATGACTTCGTTGAAAATTTTATTAGTCGGGACGTAAAATAAAATTAACCCCTATTCGTTTCCCATATACTGAAAACCGGAATTGCAAGAAAATACAATTAGATGATAAAAAAAATTCAGTAAGAATGAGGCCAAATTTATACCCGGCAATCTATCTCCAGAGAGATAGAAAATATTTTATTGCATCTCTGTGCATAATTTTCTGCATTATCTCATCGCTTCTTTCCACAAAAGTTTTTTCACAACCCACTTTAAATTATAGTTACAGCTATTTAAATCTAACAAGAAATAATGGCGGAGGTACCCTCGAAACAGGGGATGTTATCGAAGTGCATGTGTTAATAAACGTGGTTTCTGGAAGTACGATTTCAAATGTCTATTTTATTGCGCCTATCACGACAGGTACCCAATACGTCGCCAACTCAATGAAAATTATTACAAATGAAGGGGTATTATACGCAGCTTATGATGATCTGTCTGGAAATGATGCGGGCGTTTACGATGGAGCAGTACCTGGTATAAGGATAAACGTAGGAACAATAACTCCTGCAACAATAGCTGGTTTTTATTCAACTACAGGTGGGGGCGTCGTGAACGGAGGAGATGTTCCGATAGGAGGGGGTGGTACAATAGGGATTGTTGCTTATCAGTTAATAGTAACAGCAAGTTACGGAGCGACAATAAATCCTACAGGTACATTTTATTACTCATATGCAGGCGGAACTAAATCCAAACCCAAAATAATCGCTGATTCAGTTGTATTCGATTCTACCACCATAAAAGTCGTTCAAAATCAGGGTTTGTGTACCAATTTTTCCAGCGCCAGTTTTACCGCTGAAAGTTCTTTTGGCAGTGGAACTACTCAAAACAGAGCTGTAGGTGTTAACGCACCAGGATATACAAAAGTAAATATAGGAGCTAATGCTCCGCAGGATGGCTACTATTCAGTAGTCAATAATACAAGTGCAGACGGAACAACGAATAATTCCGTACCTTATGCTCCCTCCTGGAGTCCCTCCCGGGTTTTTAACGGAGTTTGGGATATTATAGGCGACCACACTGGAGCGGCAAATACCGCCACCGGTAATCCACCCGTTGCACCAGGCAAAAACGGAGGGTATATGCTGGTCGTGAATGCCAATATTGCAACAGGCGTGGTCTATAATGATCTTATTAAAAACGTATGTCCTAACACCTACTATGAGTTTTCGGTTTGGATGAGGAATATTTGTGGTAAATGTGGCGCGGATCAAAACGGCAAACTAACATATCAGCCAGGTATCAAACCAAATCTGACTTTTACGGTTAATAATATAGATTATTATACTACCGGAGATATCCCTTATACGCAAACTTGGGTAAAACGAGGCTTTATTTATAAAACAGGCCCTGCGGAAAGTAGTTTTCAAATAACAATCAAAAATAACGCGGCGGGGGGAGGAGGAAATGACTGGGCTTTGGATGATATTAATCTGGCTACTTGTTATCCAAACCTGACGATGAACCCCAATGACACAGCAAAAGTGTGTGTCGGGTATTCTGTTACCATTACGGATACTGTTAGTAGTTATTTTAATAATTATGGTAATTACCAGTGGGAAGCCAGCGCTGACGGAAATACATGGGTTTCAGTTAAGATCGGTGGAGGGGCAATTACTCCGGGACTTGACCCACACAGTATAACGCCAGTGTTGGTAAATGGATTATATCAATATTATGTTGATGCATCCTTCATACCCGTGGCTTTGAACAATGGCTATTATCTTCGACTTAAGGTGGCGACAACAACTTCTAATTTGACCAATGCGAGTTGTTCTGTTGATAAAAGCCAGAGAGTTTATCTGAAAGTTTATACCGGCAATTGCAGTGTGCTTAATTCAAAGATTTTAAATTTTGGTGGTAGTACCAGCAACGGAAAAAATGTTCTGCAATGGAACATTACAGATGTCGATAATGAAATTAAAGAATACGAAATAGAAAAAAGCGCGGATGGGATTCATTTTAACACCGTCGGAGTCGTTAATACTGACGAAGCGAAAAATGATAACTATACTTTTACTGACCCCGAAAATACTTCTAATGTAAATTACTATAGGCTCAAATTGATAAGTCAAGGCTCCAATGCGCTAAGTTATTCCAAAACGATCATGCTTTATAATAGGGCAGCAATCTTTAAAATCTCCACAGTTAACCCTTTTAGAAGTAATTTAAAAGTCACAGCTTTTCTCCCCGAACAGGGTAAATTAGAAATGAATCTTTATGATATGTACGGAAAATCTTTGATTAAAAAAACTGTTCAATTAGGATCTGGCAGTTCAGAGGTCATTTTTGATAACATATCTAACCTCCCTTCAGGCATGTATATTTTAACTGCATTCCATAATGGAGTAGTAATACAGAATAAATTGATTAAAAGCAACTAACCTTTTTTCTTTTCTCATAGCCAAAAAAAGCCACCGGATTTCGGTGGCTTTTTTTTAAGAAATTTTATCTTGTTAGAAAACCTGGTAAGTAGAAACCTGATAAATAGTATTGGTAGTTCCCTTACTTGAGCTGAAATAGATTTCACCTGTGTTTTTGGCAAACCATCTCTCCTGGGTTAATACCGGATTTGTAACTCCTGTAATAAAAAATTTGTACTCGACTTTGATTACATCCGGAAAATTGAATCCCGGAATCGAGGTAACTGGTACGGCTTTGTCAGTGATTTCCATGTTCACGTGGCCTGAAACCGGAGCTCCTCCAATGGTTCCATTGAAGTTTGGCGTGGACCAGGTTTGTCCGACTCCCACATTATCTTTCAGAAAAATAAATTCACTCCCCACATATTGGTCAAATCCAAAAAGTGTTGAAAAATCAACGTATTGGTAATAATTACCTCCAGGCTTTCGAAAATAAAGTGAATCAACCGGGGTACCGGACTTCGATTCCTCCAAGGTTTGATAAGATTGGCCGCCGAAGTTGGGCGCATATCCAATAACTGTATTTGTGATGTTATCAGAAGCACTTCCCCCGACTAATTCGTAGGTCCAATTAGACTTTAATGAAAGAGGAAAATAATCATCCGACGCTGCCGCTGCTGGTAAAAAAGTAAGTCCAAAGCCACAGGTGCTGGTACCGAAAGTAACATTATAATTTTGTAAACCAGCATTTAAAGGCGTTCCTACCGCTGTCAAAGCCACACTCTGAATACCTGTAGCCGAAAATATGCCCGACCCCGAAAAACGTACCCCATTTGTCGAATCGCTGGTAATAGTATAAGCGCCTGGGGTAGCTACATTTACCTGAACCGTAACCGAATTTCCCGCATTCATAATTACTCCTTGCTGATAGGTTCCAGCAAAGGCAAAGGAGGTACACGCACCCGCACTGCTTCCTAAAGTGCCAGTCGCATCTCCTGACACACTCAACGAGAAAGCACATTGGCTGTTTCCATAACTTAAAGTAAACATATTATTACCTGAAGAAGTTGGGGTGCCGGTGGCATATAAAAGAACATTTTGCGGGCCCGCCACGGCGAAGGTGCCAGTTCTTGAAAATGAAACACCATTAACAGTATTAGTTGAAATAGTGTAGCCTCCAGGTATGGCTACCGTTACTTGTGCTTGCAACGTATTGGAGTTGTTAGTCGGTATCCCTTTAGCATAAGTTCCTTCAATGATTACAGGTTTACAGTTTCCCGCGCTATCACCTAAAACACCTGAAGAACCCTGATTAATTATTCCACTTGCAAAAGTTGAATTAAAAGATCCCGCGGTCAACTGAACTGAATTATCGGTAGAATCCTGAGCTGTTCCCGAAAAGGTTCCTTCAATATGATTGTCGTCCAGAGATGTAACATTCACCACAAATTCGCTAATAAGCTGAGATGCCTCGTAAATTGTATTTCCTGCAGACGAATAAAGAAATGAAGACTGAAACATAGACGCTTTGTACGTGCCAATTTTAAAAGTATCAGCAAATAAATGCATCTCAAACTTCTGGGTACCATTGGTGGTAGTACCAATAAGAAAAAGCTCATTGGTACTTCCCGCAGGTATTTGATAAATGGTGTCCATATTTCCCTTGTAGAGCGTAGTGCCATTGCTAAATTGCCAATTTCCTTGTGCTACGCCCTTATTTCCATTTTCAATACTGTATTCTTTTTGGCAGGCATTCATTAAAACCATAGCAAGTAAAAAAGAGCAAATAATTCCGAATAGTTTCATCGTACGAATTTGTAATTATTAATTTTTTATAACCATCAGGAAACCTGTACCTCATCGTTTACTATGGTTTCGGTTTCTATGCTTTGAGCGCTTATTTGAGGAGAATTGTTTTTGAAGAAACGCTTCTGGAAAACCAATATCGCAATAATTCCTGTAGAAATAGAAGCATCTGCCAAGTTAAAAATGGGACTGAAAAAATCGAAATAAGTTCCACCCCACATAGGAATCCAAGAAGGTAATTTAGTATGTATAATTGGGAAATAGAGCATGTCGACTACGTTGCCATGTAAAAACCCTGCGTAGCCATGTTTAGGAAATATTTTTGCTATTTGATACGTATCCATGCTGCTGCTTTCGAAAATTAAACCATAAAACATGCTGTCAATTAGATTGCCTAAAGCTCCGGCAAATATGAGCGCTACACAAATAATAAAACCGGTTGTATATTTTTTTTCAACAATTTTTTTGATATAAAATACGCCATAGATTACGGCTGCTAATCTAAATAGGGTGAGCGCCATTTTACCCAAGTTGCCCCCAAACTTCCAACCATAAGCCATTCCTTCGTTTTCAATAAAATACAACTGAAACCAATTTCCCAAAACCTGGTGCGACTCCCCTTCATGAAAATGGGTCTTTATATAGATTTTCAGTAGCTGGTCAGCAATTACAATTGCACAAATAATAAAAAAAACGCTCCTCTTTTTCACAAAAAAATTTTAGTAGACAAAGATAATAAAATTGAATAATGGCTATAATTCAATAAGTTAATTATTAGCAAACATAAGACTAAGCCACCTCTTCTCCGGCGGCCATTTTTTTAGGGTGATTAAAGAAGTGTTTCCTAAAACTAATAAGGGTAATGACGCCCACAGAAACAGACGCATCGGCGATATTAAAAATATAATTGAAAAAAGAGAACTGATTTCCACCAATAAAAGGTATCCATTGGGGTATGTTAGCATGATCTATCAGTGGAAATAAAGCATATCTACTACTCGGCCGTGCATAAAACCTGCGTATCCATTTTTGGGGAATATCTTCGCCACGTTATAAGAAAACATACTGCTGTTTTCGAAAATCATTCCGTAGAACAGGCTATCAATGAGGTTACCCAACGCGCCGGCAAAAATCAACGCAATACAAATAATGTATCCTGACGGGTATTTTTTTTCAATAATTCTTTTGATATAAAAAATGCCGAAAATAACAGCCGCCAACCTAAATAAAGTAAGGATCATTTTTCCCCACTGCCCGCCGAATTTCCAGCCGTAAGCCATTCCTTCGTTTTCAATAAAATATAATTGAAACCAATGCCCCAATACCGGGTGGGACTGGCCGATATGAAAATTTGTTTTTATATAAATTTTTAGTGCCTGATCCGCGAATACTATTAAGAAGATGATCAAAAAAGCAGTTCTTTTTTTCATTGATTTTTTTATAGCAGTTACTAATTCAGGATTTTCGTTTTACCTTTTATCTTAGCCAATTCATTCCTCAAAATAAATTCTTTTCACTCTCTGGGAAATACCAGTCATTATTTCGTAAGGAATCGTTTGTGCCCATTCTGCTAACAATTCCAAATGGAGTTCTTCTCCGAAAACGACTATTTCGTCTTCTTCTTTGACAGCTTTTGCATCTGTAATATCAAGCATGGTCATATCCATACACACATTGCCAATCACCGGAACTAACTCATTTTTTATAAGCATTTTACCATTCCCATTTCCCAATCTGCGCGAATATCCATCAGCATACCCGATTCGTACTACAGCAATTACACTATCCCTTACTACTCTTCCCATCCTTCCATAACCGACCGTTTCCCCTGCCTTTATTTTTTTTATCTGAGAAATCGTGGTTGATAATGTTGAGACATTTTTCAAATTCTTTTGCATTTTTTTATTGCTGTCTATGCCGTACAGGCCAATACCCAAACGAACCATATCCATTTGTAATTTGGGATGGCGGCTTATTGCGGAAGTGTTGGCGATGTGTTTATAAAATGTATATCCTAACGCGCTTTCAACAGTAGAACAACATTTTTTGAACATTTTGAATTGCGAAAATGTAAAATCATCCTGGGCCGGATCTTCGCTCGCCGCAAGGTGAGAAAAAACACTTTGTATTTTAATAAATCGATTTTCTCTTAGTCGTTCACAAAGTAAGTTGATTTCCTCTTCCATAAATCCAAGACGGTGCATACCGGTATCAATTTTTAAATGAACCGGATAGTCGCGGATCTCCGATTTTTTTAAATAGTCAGAGAAATCTGTCAGAATTGAAAATGAAAAAATTTCCGGTTCCAGGTTGTTATTTACGATAGTATCGAAAGTGCTGCTATCAATGTTCATCACCATGATAGGTAACCTGATGCCTGCTTTTCTTAATTCAATTCCTTCATCTGCATAAGCTACTGCCAAGTAGTCTGTCTTATTGTATTCTAAGACTGAAGCTATTTCATGGCTTCCGCTTCCATAGCTGAAAGCTTTTACCATAGCCATTATTTTGGTAGAAGGATTTAGTTTTTCTTTGTATTTTTTCAGATTATGAACAAGAGCATTTAAGTTTACGGAAAGTACTGTTTGATGAACCTTTTGCTCCAACAAATGACTAACCTTTTCAAACTCGAATAGCCTCGCTCCTTTTATTAAAATCGTTTCGTCATGAAAATCTGAAAGCAAAATCTGTTGTAAAAATTCATTAGTGGATTTAAAAAATCTTTTGTTTTTTACGAATGAAAATTCTTTTTGTTGCGAAAAAATACCTGGTCCTATTCCAATGAATTTATCGATTTTCTTTTGCTTAAAAAGCGACGCGATATCTCTATATAATTTTTTAGAATCTATACCAGATTGGAAGATGTCAGAGAGAATAACCGTATGGACTTTATGCTGCTTCTGTTGCATTAAAAAATCAAGAGCAATATTTAATGAATAAAAATCATTGCTGTAACTGTCGTTAATAATATTGCAATGATTAATTCCTTGCCTGATTTCCAGCCGCATCTCGATTTGAAAAAGCGTATTAAATCTTTTACAAATCTCATCATTCGCTTTATCAAGTATTAATAAAACGCACCAACAGTTTATCGCATTTTGAATAGATGCGTCATCATTAAAAGGGATTTGTATCTTCAGTTTTTCGCCCTTATAAATTGCTTCAATCAATGATGAATGATTGTCTTTTTTTATTTTTTTTATCTGCAAGACATTATCCTCCATTTTCCCCCATGAAAATAGCTGCAGTTGTTTATTCTTTTTTTGAAAAGATTTTATTTCCCCCAATAAATCTTTATCATCTGCGCAAAAAATTAAATGTATGGCCTTTCTAAAAAGAATCAGTTTTTCATTTATTTTTTGTTTCCTGTTTTTAAAACCTTCATCATGTGCGTTACCGATATTAGTGAATATGCCTATAGTTGGCCTTATAATTTTTTCAAGGTTTTCCATTTCCCCTGTCGTCGAAATACCCGCCTCAAAAATAGCAAGATCATTTTCAGGCTGAATATTCAATAGACTAAGGGGAACACCGATTTGAGAATTAAAACTTTTAGGACTTCTCACAACAGCGTATTCATTTTCCAATAGCTGAAAAAGCCATTCTTTTACGACGGTTTTTCCATTACTGCCGGTAATACCAATGACGGGTAAATGTTTTTCTAAAAACTGGTCGCGATGATAAATGGCTAATTTTTGTAGAGCTGCGATTGAGTCGGGAACTAGAATAATGTTGGACGTCGAACGTTTTGTATTTTTATCAACTATCGAAAGGTTTGAAATATCAAGACCCTTGTCGTCTGTAATAAAATTCCTTACACCTCGTTCATAAAGATTTTCTAAAAATAAATTCGCATTCTGCTGCTTGTTTTTTATAGCAAGAAATAAAGTAGTTTGAGGGAATGAAATTTTTCGGCTATCCAATGAAAGGTAATCCGGTTGAGAAATAGACGGATTCTTGCTAAGCCATTTGCCTCCGGTAATTTCAGCTATCTGCTCAATAGTGTATCGTATAGTTACATTCAATTAGACTTCTTTAATTTTTTTAAGGTTTGATTATTTTTATAAATAGAAAACAAAACGGAGCCTCCCAGGCAAAGAACAATTACTGCGAGGGAAATAGTAATATGCAAATGAATACCAAAATAAGAGATAAGCATCTTGACCCCGATAAATATTAAAATTATTGCAATTCCTTCTTTCAGGTATTTAAATTTTTCTACCGCGCTTCTCAGGAGAAAAAACAAGGATCTTAAACCTAACACGGCGAAAATATTGGAGGTGTAAATAACCATCTCATTTTGCGTAATTGAAAATACGGCAGGGATAGAGTCTAATGCAAAAACAATATCGGTGGCTGCAAGCATAATCATCACAACAAAGAGCATGGTGTAATGCTTTTTTCCGTTAATCCTCATAGTGAATTTTCCGCTGCTGTTGTCGTTCGAAAGAGGAAGGATTCTTTGCAAAAATTTATAAACTGGATTTTGCATAGGGTCAAATTCTTTGTCAGCGTTTACTACAAACATTTTAAACCCGGTGTAAACAAGGAATGCTCCAAAAATGTATAATATCCAGTAAAACTTGTGGATGAGTGCAATTCCTATAGTGATAAAAATGACTCTTAAAATAATCGCCAGTAAAATGCCGAGAAGTAGAACGCGGTTGGCATGCTGCTTAGGGATACGGAAATAAGAAAAAATTAAAATAAAAACAAAGATGTTGTCAATGCTCAACCCCCATTCCATCAGATAAGCGCTTATATATTCCAGTGCAATTATTTTGCCGTCTTCAAACCATACAAAAACAAAAAAACCAACACCTAACCCAACCCAGAATAGCGTTTGAAGCAAGGCTTCTTTTGCCGAAATAGAATGAGATTTTTTATTTATTATGCCAAGATCAATAATTACGGCAAAACTTAATACAATTCCAAATATGAGGTAACTCAACTCAGTAGCTGTCATTATTTTTGATTAGGATAGCGGTAAAATTAAGAATTGCCAATTAGATTCTGTTTCAATATGACTTAAATTTGTATTTTTTATCGTAACATTATAACAATTGATCAGGATTCGAAAACTGTTGGTATTCTCCTCATCAAGGAGTCTGAATGAATTATTCATAATTTTTCAAAAAATCACTCATGAAATTGTATTCTGTTAATGCAGGGTATTTTAAGCTGGACGGTGGCGCTATGTTTGGCGTGGTACCCAAAAGTATATGGAAGAATCTAAGTCCGGCGGATGAAAATAATATGTGCAACTGGGCAATGAGATGCCTTCTTGTAGAAGACGAGGGAAAATTGATATTGGTCGATACAGGAATAGGAAATAAGCAATCGGACAATTTTTTCAGTCATTATTACTTGAATGGAGATGATACGCTGGAAAAGTCTCTGGCGAAGTACGGGTTTTCGAAAGACGATATCACAGATGTGTTCTTAACTCATCTTCATTTCGATCACTGTGGCGGCGCTATTGAAAAAAAAGATGATCAATTAGTACCCGCTTTCAAAAACGCGACTTACTGGAGCAATGAAAATCATTGGGAATGGGCCACCAGACCAAATGACAGGGAGAAGGCGAGCTTTTTAAAAGAGAATATTTTTCCTATCAAAGAAAGTGGAAAACTGAAAATGATAGAAGTAAAAGAAGGAATTGAATTCGCAAAAAATTTCAAGATCAGGTTTGTTAATGGCCATACCGGATCGATGATGCTGCCGCAAATAAAATACAAAGACAAAACCATCGTGTATGTAGCCGATCTTTTGCCGTCGATCTCGCATATTGGTATTCCTTACGTTATGTCTTACGATACGCGACCGCTGGAAACTTTAAAAGAAAAAAAATCATTCCTGTCTGAAGCATATGAAAAAGATTTTATTTTATTCTTTGAACATGATCCGCTCATTGAATGTTGCACACTTCAGCAAACAGATAGGGGCATCAGCAGAAAGCAAGCATTTAAACTGGAAACTATCTTTTAAGAAAATTATGTTGGTATGAAAATGAAGAGGATCGTTATTTCGCTGCTGGTGTTAGGTATGGGTATAATATTTTATTTCTTTATCAAGGAGCAATTCAGGGGAATCACACTTACTAATGCAGAAAATAGGTTATTGTCATTTACCTACCTCGGCAATGGAGTACTACTTCTGATCTTTGGACGGATAAAATATCTTGAAAAGAAGAACCAGGAGAAATCAGAAAATTAAATTATCTGAAGCTAATGAGCGAGGTCAGCGGATAACGAAGATTTTTGTATCCCATCATATCAATTTTGACAGAACCAACTGAAATGGGGCTTTCGGCCCTTAATAATATGTGATTAGGGTCATCACTTATCCAAACAGTCATGTTTTCGCCGCCCTGAAATACATTACCCTTAATAAGTAACGGTTTTAATTTGATCGCTCTGAATTTCCCGTATTGGGTTTTCACTTTTTCTTTCCCTACATAACGCAAATAAAGATGATAAATCTCGTCGTCTAAAAACATATCGAAAGGAATTTTATCGCCGTTTTTATATTTACTAAAGTCAATATTTCTCATGTAATAAACCGAACTTATCACATCCTGAATGCACGGGGTTACATTAAATAATCCATTGGTACTAGTCGCTGTGCTTGCATCGTGGTTAAAAGTGACATTGTTGTATATTTTGCTACTTCCCTCGGAAACATTTCTGATAAATTTTACAGGCAGCATGGTGGCAGTATCTATGTAAGACTCATAACGATCGCGCACTTTAAAAAAATTGTCAAAAAACGAATATGTTTTTCCTGACCCAACACAATGATAAACGGGAACTCCATTAAATCTTTCGATTGAAGTTGTGAACTTTGCCTCCCCCGCTCCCACATACATACCAAGGGTGGTGTAATAAATCTCCATCTTTATCTCTTCTCCGTCTTTGAAAGCTGTATTGTGAATCCCGCAAAGTGGAGGGTTTTCATAAGTAGTCGCAGGATGAATTGCTGAGAGTAATAAAAATAAAAAAGAGATAGCTAACTTCAAATTGTATTTTATTTTTTGACTTTAAAAAATTTGATCCCCAAAATTAAAATTCCTCCTACAATAGCGGGAATGAATAGATTAATAAACCAAATACCAAAAGTAGTGCCTAAGATGCCAATCGTATTGCTACTATATATGCTTAATAATTCCGTACTGAATTTTCCCCGTATTCCCAGGTCAGCGATTGCAAATGACGGTACGATCGCAAGCACTAAAAAGAGCGTACTTATAATCCAGAAACAATCTATCCAGGAAATTTCAACATTTAAAACCTGCAAAAGCAATATATATTGTATGACGAAAACAAGGTACCTAAAGAAAGAGAGGTAAAGTAGGCTTAACAATAATTTAGCAGTAAATGCCTCTAAAACGTTAATATAAGTCACCACTTTTCCAGCCTTCGGAATTTTATCGATAATCTTAACAAGCCACGATAGCCGAAAGAAAAACAGAATGAGCGCCAACGATACTAATGATGAAATGAAGAGTAGGGTTTCGATCCAAAAAACAGAAAGCCCCATGATTGAGTCGGAGCGGGTCTTATGAAAATATAATAAATAAGCTAGTCCTCCACAGCCCACAACTAATGTTACAATGAGCTGGCTGATACTTCCCGCAATTGATAATGAAATGGCTTTTAGCCGGCTCCCTTCATTTACATATAAAATACGGCCGCCATATTCGCCCATTCTGTTTGGCGTGTTTAACGATAGAGTCACACCGCTCAATACAGATTTATAAGCCCGCAAAAAACTCATTTTCTGAATGGGAAATAAAAGTAATTGCCATTTTCTTGCTTCGAGTCCCCAGTTAAGCAACGCCATAAAAACTACTATCCAAAACTTCCACGCCTGCGGGCCAAAAGGCGCTTCCTTTATAAGCGCTAAAGACTGGCTGAGATTTGGCTGGGATTTTATTTGCTGATATAGGGAATAAAAAAGCCATAAGCACAAAACCGGACCTAAAATATATTTGAGAAATATTTTGATATTTTTGTTTTTTCGAATCATAGAGATTTTATAAAAAAATATCTCGTTAACTTACTGTTCTTTTTCAAGCCGTAAAAATAAACTTCAATTGCATAAAACTTCAAAAATCATTTTAGGTATTGACCCTGGCACTTTGGTTATGGGATTTGGAATCATTGAAGTAAATACTTCGGGAATGCGTTTAATCATTATGGATGTCCTAAAACTTTCACCTAAAAAAGATGCATATGAACGTTTGCAGTTGATCCATCAAAAGGTAAGTGAATTGCTGACCCAATTTTCTCCGGACGATTTTGCCATTGAAGCACCATTTTTTGGTAAGAATGTACAGAGCATGCTGAAACTGGGAAGGGCCCAGGGCGTAGCCATTGCTGCTGCGATGCAGGCAGGAATCGGAGTTACAGAATATTCTCCCCGAAAAATAAAACAATCCATTACCGGAAACGGAAACGCAGATAAGCTACAGGTTTTAAAGATGCTTCAACGCCTCATCGCATTCGATGAAGATCCCAAGTATTTTGACGCGACAGACGCGCTTGCTGTGGCAGTCTGTCATCATTTCCAGGGAAATGCATTATTAAATAATTCATCCAAAAAACTAAGCGGCTGGAAAGATTTTTTGGTCCAAAATCCCGGAAGACTTAAATAAGAATTCGCAATAAATGTTTGTTTACTGTAACGAATTTATATTTTAATTTTTGAATAAAACATTAACCTTCAATCAATTTTTTATTCGTTCTAAAACAAGTCCCTTTAAAAAGCGCAACCGTATTATTATGTTGATTGATGATTGAGATTTGATACAATCCAGTGGATTTTCCGTTATGTATTTCTTTTGCTTCTGCTATCAAGGTATCGCCTACATATACTGGTTTTATAAAGTTGATAGAAGTATCTAAGGCCACTGACAAATTATTCCGGTTATTACAGGCAAATGCAAAGGCACTATCTGCCAGCGAAAAAGTGACGCCGCCATGCACAATGCCAAAACCGTTTACCATTTCATTTCGGATCGTCATTTTTATTTTGCTGTACCCCTCAGCAATTTCTATTAATTCAATCCCCAGCCACTTGCTGAAGAGATCTTTCTCCATCATGTCATCTACCACCTTTTTTGCAAAAATATTTGTGTCCATTTTTTTTAAAATGTTTAATGATTACAAGGTAGGAATTTATTTCGTTTGAAGATATGAGATAGAAAGGATTAGAAACTCGTAACATGAGGTAAGGAAGAAACCCGTGAGGCACGGGTTCAGGAAGATCTGTACTTCGGTTTATTTCTTCGTTTACTATCAACGAATCACTAACCAATCCTTAATCAAGCAATTAAATTTTTTTTAAGAATTTGATGAAGAAGAGTTAGCCTCCATTCCCATCTTATTTAAATAAAATTCATAGAAAGAAATCAAATCTTCTTCATCAAACCCATCAAGTAAATCAATAGAAAAGCTTTTTCCTTTTATTATTAATGTCAATGTGACCCTTTTAATGCCACTTACATTAGATGTTTTGTAATCCTTTGTAATTTTAACTTTACTTATATCTGAAAAAATAAATTTACTTTTTAAGAATTGGAAGTAAGTTAAAGAAATTTCATCTTCATGAATAGTCAGACTAACAGTTTGTTTTCGAAAGAAAAAATAAGATTCGACTAATAAAAAGAGTGAAATACCTAAAAATAATGACGGCCTGCTTATTTGAATAAGCGCTATTGCACTAGCAGATATAATAGTTACGATGAAAAAGTATGAATAATAATTCTTTGTTGTGTTGATTTGGTATTCTTTTATTTCTGAATTCATTATTAATAGATTTTATAAACTAACGGAAACTCAACCTTGGTTTGTATTTACAAGAACTATTTCTTAAGCCATTTTTATTTTGTTGCCCCTTCACTGATTTCTGTTATTTCAATCCCAAGCCATTTACTGAAAAGATCTGTTTCCATCATCCGCGAAACAGCTTTTTGTGCAAAAGCATTTTTATCCATTTTTCATAATGTTTAATGATTACAAGGTAGGAATTTATTTCGTTTGAAGACATGAGATTGACAGTATTAGAAACCCGTGAGACACGGGTTTAGGAAGATTTGTATTTCAGTTTATTTCTTTGTTTACTGTTAACGAACGGTAATGAAAAGTAAAGCCGGATTTGGATACTTTTTCATATTAATCATTCTTTAGATAGCGGGAGCGAAGATTCATTTTCTCATATATTGCATAATCCATTGTAAAGAATCAGGAAAATCTTTATTATACTCCTTGAAAGATTGAGGTGTCACTAATAAATAATTAATACTTGGATTTTGCGGTAAATAAATTACAGGAAAAGTTCTATTTAGAAAATTATTTTGGTACCGCATTAAAAGCTCGCTATAACTATGCTGATCTTCAAAAGATTTACCATTGACAATAAAACGATAATCAATAGCAAAGTCTCCTCTGACTGTTGTTGTTATATCCATAACATAAGCATTTGCAAGTACACCCTGATTAGCCAATTTATGTGTATTACTGTTACCTTGTATTGTAGTAACTACTATTGTTACCACAAAAAAAGTAGCAATAACCCAAGTAATAATTCTTCTTGTCTTAGTATTGTTAATTATTTTCATTATTTATTTCATTTCGCAAATCTTTTAGAAAGGTATAATTTTTTGTATCCATTTCGTAATATTTTGAAGACGTAAACAATAATCAGTTTGACCTCTGATTTCGGTTCATGCGGATAAGAACCGAGGATAAGCAACTCGAGGGATGAAAAAAGCCCGCGAGAACACAGGCTTAGGAGAATCAAAATCATCAACAACCCTTTGTTTACTGTAAAATTACTTACTGCCACTTCATACCGACATCTGTTTTTTTTGTAGTTTTATTTTTTTAAAAAATTGTTTTATGTACACAAAATCCCGGATGCAGGAATTAGAAAACCTTACAAAGGAACTTTTAAAAAATGGAGGAACCTTAGATGAGCTAAAAGATGTGCTTCGTTTTCATGAGTACCGCTATTATGTTTTGAATGACTCCCTGATAACCGATCCGGAATATGACATGCTTTTTAAAAAATTAGAAAAGCTTGAAAATGAAAATCCTTCTTTAATTACGTCTGATTCTCCCACACAAAGGGTAGGCAACAGTCTCAATGCGGATTTTATAACGGTGCCGCATTTAGTTTCGATGCTGAGCCTGGAAAACAGTTACAATCCTGAAGATTTAATAGCCTGGGATAACCGGTTAAATACGCTGGCGGATCATCAAAAGATTTCTTTTAGTGTAGAACCAAAATATGACGGGGCCAGCATTTCCTTAATTTATGAAAATGATTTTTTAGTTCGTGGCGCTACACGCGGCGATGGTATTGCGGGCGATGATATTACCACTAATATCAGGCAAATCGGTTCCATTCCTTTATCGGCAAAATTTAGTGAATATGGAATTGAAAAAATAGAAATCCGTGGTGAAATTTTATTGAACAAAGAGAATTTTAAAAAATACAACGAAGCGCTTGCGGAAGAAGGTTTAGCACCGCTCGCCAATCCAAGAAATGCCGCAGCGGGTTCTTTAAGAATGAAAGATCCAGCTTCTGTTAGAAAGCGGAAGCTGGAAGCCATCCTGTATCATGTGAGTTTTATTCAACTTAATAAAAAAGGCCAGGAAAAATATCCTAAATTGTTGAGTACGCATTCTGGAATTCTGGAAATGCTTTCTGAGTGCGGCTTTCGCACACCTGTGAAGCAGGTGAAGGTTTTTAGCCGAATACAGGATGTTGTTAATTTTTGTCTTGAATTTGAAACCAAACGGGACGATCTTCCTTACGAGATAGACGGAATGGTGGTGAAAGTAAACGAAATAGAAATACAGCAGCAGGTGGGCAGCACTACGCATCATCCGCGCTGGGCTATTGCCTACAAATTTAAGGCGCGGCAGTCAACGTCCAGATTATTGAACGTGGAATTCCAGGTAGGGCGCACGGGATCTATTACGCCAGTTGCTAAAATAGAACCAGTTCCAATCGGCGGCGTTACCGTATCATCAGTATCGCTTTTTAATGAAGGAATCATCGAAGAAAAAGATTTGCGTATAGGAGATACTGTTATAGTAGAAAGGGCCGGCGATGTAATACCTTATATTGTAAAATCATTAGCCGAATTAAGAACAGGAAAAGAAAGCAAAATTATTTTTCCAACCAAATGTCCTGTGTGTGGCGACCCGTTGATAAAACCCGAAGGAGAAGCCGTTTGGCGATGTGTCAACATCAATTGCGAAGCACAGGTAGTGGAGCGAATTATTCATTTCGTCAGTAAAGACGCGATGGATATGAAAACCTTTGGCGAAGCCAATGTGAGAAAATTTTATGCAGAAAAAATAATCCATGATATCCCCTCTATCTATTCTATTGATTATAATAGAATTGCAGGGCTCGAGGGTTTCAAACAGAAATCCATTGACAACCTCAGATCGGCCATCGAAAATTCAAAGAAGCAAAATCTAAACCGCCTGATCTATGGATTGGGGATAAGATATGTGGGCGAAATCACAGCCAAAACACTTGCAAAAGCGGTGGATACCATTTTTGATCTGAAAATTTTTTCTATTGAAGATCTGCAGCAGTTAAAAGATATTGGTGGCAAGGTAGCCGAAAGTGTTTTTAGTTTTTTTCATAATGAGGATAATCTCAAAATGCTTGAAAAGCTTGCTGAAGATGGTATTAATGTCAAAGGCGATAAGACCGAGCCTGTTTCCGGAAAATTTTCCGGGCTTACTTTTTTATTCACAGGAATAATGCCGACTTTGAAAAGAAGCGCCGCCGAAAAGATGGCCGAAGAAAATGGTGGAAAACTGCTTTCATCTGTAAGCGCCAACCTGAATTTTTTAGTGGTTGGCGAATCAGCAGGAAGTAAATTAGACAAAGCAAAAAAAATAAAATCGATCAAAATTATTAATGAAGAAGATTTTTTAAATATGATACAAAGTTAGTTTAGTAACTTCATCACTAAAATCATAGATATGATCAAAAAAATTAAAGGAGAAAATTGGGCGCCAATTAAATTTGCAGGTGCTAAAACCATGCGAAATCGATATGCGATTTCTTCGCACGGACGCGCGGCCAGCTACAAGGAAGAAGTTAATGAAGATGGCAAGCTGCTGGGCGGATCTTTAACATCAGGTTACAAAACATTAAACCTGCATATTGATGGAAAAAACAGTACACTTTATTTTCACAGAGAGGTAGCCAAAGCTTTCCATAAAAAAGATTCTCCCAAACAAAAACTGGTGATTCATATCAATCACGATAAAACTGATAATAATGCCAGGAATCTAAAATGGGCAAGTCAGGAAGAAGCTAATGCTCATCAACAAAAAAGTCCTAAAAAATTAGCTTATAAAAAAATACAGACTGAAAGAACCAAAGGTCTTAAACTCAACGCCACACAGGTAAAAGCGATTAAAAAAATACTCGAGAGTCCCAGGAGAAAATTGACCAACCAGCAAGTAGCGGATAAATTCAATGTCAGCACGATGACAATTTACAGGATAAAAAGAGGGGAAAATTGGGCGAAGGTTTAGTTCATTTGAAAATGAGACTTAAACCTATTTCACTGAAATGCGCAACAATTATTTTGAACCTTATATGATTTCTTCTTCCACATTAACTTTCTTAAAATCCCTCAAAAAAAATAATAACAAGCCCTGGTTTGACGAGCATAGGGAACAATACAATGCTGCTAAATATAATTTAGAAGAATTTGTTGCTTTACTGTTGCAAAAAATGATTTTGTTTGATGAAGACCTTAAACAGCTTACCGCAAAAAATTGCACGTTTAGGATCAACCGGGATGTTCGTTTTTCAAAAAATAAAACTCCTTATAAAATTAATCTCAGCGCGTCTTTCAACCGCGGTGGAAAAAAATCAATCTACGCGGGCTATTATTTTCATTTACAACCAGGCGGTGACAGTTTTGTTGGCGGAGGCCTTTGGAGGCCTGAGCCGGCTGACTTGAAAAAACTTCGACAGGAAATTGATTATTGTTTTCCTGAATTTAAAAAGATTATTGGCGCGGCACCATTTAAAAAGCATTATGGGGAATTGGAAAAAGATGAAAGCCAAATGCTGGTAAACGTTCCCAAGGGATATGATAAAGAAAACCCGGCTGTTGACTACCTTAGAATGAAAAGCTTTATTGCTACAAAAAATTTATCTGACCAGGAAATACTTTCTCCCAAATTGGCAGATGAAGTGATTCAATCATTTAAAGCATTGATGCCGTTGGTAAAATTTATCAACAGGGCGTTTGAATAAACGTTCGGTATAGTAAACAAAGAAATAAAACGAATTTCTATTTTCTTTACTGTAAGTTCAAATAAAAAACCCCATTCTTAAATTTTAAAAACAGGGCTTTTTTAATGAGAACATCCTAAAACTTACACGTTAATTTTATTCAAAGTCTTAGGAATACGAACTTCAATGTTCATGTTTTTATTATCTCTCTTTAGTTCAATTTTATAATCATTTTTATTTTCAGATTGCATTACCTGCGACCTTACATCATTGGCATCCTTAATCTTTTCACCGTTGATTTGTGTAATGATATCGCCTGCTTTTAACCCAGCTTTTTGGGCTGCTGATCCTTGTTCCACGTCTAATATTTTAGCACCATTGCCATCTTTAGCGTCTTCTATTTTTATACCAAGTCTTGGACGGTTGTTATGAAAATAAAATTGATTCCCTGGCGTTTGGGGCATGCTGAAATTATAATTATTCCCGTTGAAATACTGGCCCATCATGCTTCTGAGACTATCCAAATTATAAGTCATCGGGCCACTGCCGGGGGTTTTCCCTAATTCAATTTCTACAGAATTGCTTTTCCCGTTTCTTAAATAAGATAGCATTACCTTATCACCGGGCTTGTATGATTGAACCGCGTTTCTCAAATCATCCGGTGTCGTAATTTCTTTATCACCAAACTTTGTGATAATATCATCGTCTTTTAATCCTGCTTCCTGAGCGCCGCTTTCATCAATTACATTTTTGATGATAACGCTTTTATCAACTTTAGCGGTAAGGACGCCTAAGAAAGCCTTATCAGCGTTGCCAAAAAAGGTAAAGCTTTGGGCGGGAGAATTAAACCCGTTTCCATTGCCTCCCATAAAATTCCTTTTGAATACGGTAACATCGCCGTTATAATCCGCTAGTGGTTTTCCGTTTATCGTTATATTGTTGCCGTCAATTACAATGGTTGTCTTTGACGGGGCATCATTGTTTTTCCGAATAATAATTTCCTCGTTTTTCTTTAATTGAGATTGTTCTTTTTGGGCAAAGCCATTAGTGGCGAACAATCCACAGCAAGCTGTAAATGCTGCTGCGATAAAAAATGCTTTCATGTTTAATAGATTTTGAGATATTAAAAATTTGTAACTATTCAGTCTCCAATTTAGCTATAAGTGATAAAGCATTCAAAACATTTTGTCCGGATTTAATGGTCGTGTCGATAATTGATCTCAAAACGGCGAAGGCATCTGCCCCTTCAGTAGATTTAAATTGCCCTGA
>DATCFI010000033.1:0-10729 GCA_036509585.1 Hanamia sp.
ATATCATTACCGATATAACAGAAGAAATAATATGGATACCATCTTTCACAAACTAATCGAAAGAATGGTGAAAAATAACCCAAAGAGAATTGGAGACAAAGAATAAAAAACTGGGCGGACTAAACGTATATACCTATAAGATTTATATACTTTATAAAACCAATTTTTAAAAATAGTTTAGTATAATATGGAAAAAATTATTTCTCATCTTTATCTTTCTGCAGGCAAATAATATTTGTGTTGAAAAAGGTTCTTTTTATATCACCAACACCTACCCACCCATCTAATGCAGGCAATAGGGTACACATCAAATCATTGGTTACTTTTTTTAAAGAACAGCATTGTGATGTTCATTTTTTGTACCTGGAATTCGAAAATTTTGATGTGAAGGCTATGGATTCTTTTTTTAATAATAATTTAGAAGTAGTAGCGCGTGATAAAATATATCAAAACAGGAAAACGCCCGGGTATATTTTATGGAAGATTGGAGTAAAACTTGAACATCTGAAAAGACGGCTTCAATTAGCTTTTGGAAAGATCTCCAAAGAGCAATATCAATATAATGGCGAAGTGGATAATTATTTGTCTGTATTTGCGCGAAAAGAAATTAAAAGGGTTGCAAAGTCATCAAAATACGATATGGTGATTTGTGAGTATGCATCCATGTCGAAATCTCTCACGTATTTTGGTGAAAATGTTTTTAAGATTTTAGATACTCACGATCTTTTTACGGATAGATTTAGAGTTTATCTTAATAATGGAACGAAGCCTTCATGGGTGAGTGTCTATAAGGATCAGGAAAGGAAGGCTTTGAATAGGGCAAATCTACTTTTAGTTGTCAGGGAAAGTGAAAGAGATTTTTTTTCAAAATTGACAAATGTTCCCACTGGGTTATACAATTATATACCGGAAATAGTAGCGATGCCGGAAAGGATCTTCGAAAAAAAATTATTATATCTCGCTTCCGGAAATGCCATAAACATTTCAACGATAGATTTCTTTTTAGAAAATATTTTCCCGTTAATTCTTGCTAATGATCCGGATACTAAATTGATCATCGGCGGAAATATTTGTGAGTCTCTTAATATTAAGAGCCCTAATATTATTTTGCATGGAGCAGTGAATGATGCAAAGGATTTTTATTTATTAGGAGATATAGTTATAAATCCGGAAAAAAATGGAACAGGATATAAAGTAAAAGCCCTGGAAGCATTAGCGTACGGAATGCCATTGGTCTCTACAAGTGCCGGATGTGCAGGAGCAACAGAACCTTTCCAGAATCATTTGTTGATTGCTGATGAACCTGCTGATTTTGCTGAAATGGTAAAGACTCTTTTTAATCAGCCAAAATTGCTGAAGACATTATCGTTTAAAGCGCATAATTGGATTAAAGATTACAAAAATAAAATAGAGGGCGAATTAATAAATCTTTTACCTGTTTAAAGTTTCAGTTTGAAAAAAGTTTTGATAATTATTCCTTATGAAACCATTTATCCTCCGATGAATGGAGGCATGCAAAGATGTTTTAATATTCTTCATCAATTAGCAAAGCATTTTGAGGTCACTGCAATTATTAACCAGGATAAAGAGAGTTTTTTAAAATCTGCCAAAGAATTTCCGGCCATAGAGTCAGCGCACATTTGTAGTACTAAAGATGTTGTTACAAAAGATATATTCAGCATTTTCCCTTCTAAATTGGAGAAAACATTGCGTTACCGCTGGTATAAAAAACAATTAAAAGGCCCAGCAGATGGGAACCTTTTATTATATTATCCCATACTAAAACAACTTCTTAAAAAGAAGAAATTTGATTTGATTATCCTGGAAAATCTTGCTACCCTAAATGCGATAGATGTAATCAGGAGATATCATCGATCTGTGAGGATCATCTATGATGCTCATAATGTGGATACCAACCTCGCCAAAGCGGAACTTCAAAAAAAAGAAATTACTCTGAAACGCTTTTACGAAATACAACACGCTGAATCAAATTTGTATAAAATGGTAAATGCCATATTTACGTGCAGTCAAAAAGATAAGGATGATTTTTTAAAAATGAATAACGGGAAGTTGCTTGCGGGAGTAGTTCCTAATGGCGTGAACATTCCGGAAAAAAAATATGACGAGGCAGTAAACGAACAAATACCAGGATTTATTCTTTTCTGTGGAAGCCTTTGGTCTGTCCCTAATGCGGAAGGACTGCATTGGTTTTGCAACCGAATATGGCCACTCGTTTTAGATGAATTTCCGGATTTGAAATTATTAGTAGTGGGTATTGGAAACCTGCCAGAAAAATACTTTGATGCTTATGATACACCTTCAGTTGAATTTGCCGGAGCAGTAGAGGATGTAAAGCCTTTTTATAATAAGGCAGCAGTGTCTGTTGTTCCTTTATTAACCGGAAGCGGCACAAGATTAAAAATATTGGAAGCAATGGGTTTGGGCGTTCCGGTAGTGTCCACTAAAAAAGGAGCAGAAGGAATAGGATATACAAACGGAAAAGATATTCTTATTGATGACACAGCACAGGAATTTGCGAATACAGTTATTCAATTATTAAATGATAAAGAAAAAAGAATTTCAATATCCGAAGCAGCGAGAAAATTGGCAAAAGAAAAATATGACTGGAACGTGATAGGAAAAAAATTAGCAGGATTTTTAAGTGCGTTTTAATAAAGAAAAAAAATTATAACTATAAAGAATATTTAGAAATCTTTTATGAAGTATGTAGCACTTACTTTTTCTGATGAAAAATATATAAAAGCCCGCCAAAGATATGTGTCCGAAATGGCAGAGAAGGCGATATTTTCGAAAATATATTCTTTAGGGCCTGAAGATATTTATGACGAATTTTTAAAAGACCATGAGAGTTTCATTAATAATAATCCACGCGGTTATGGCTATTGGATATGGAAACCTTTTATCGTTCATAAAATATTAATGGAATTAGATGACGGTGATATATTAGTTTATGGGGATGCAGGTAATGAATTATCAGGAAGCCGGGAAGAATGTCTTCAGATCTTTGATATAGTGAAAAATCTACCAGGCACAAAACTTATCGCACAGGATTCTTATAGAACCTACCTTTTTACTAAAACTGATCTGTTTTTTAAAGTTCGGTGGTATGGCTTACTATATGTTTTAAAATTGCAAGTTCAGGCAGGTAGATTAGTAATTGAAAAGAATGACAAAACTCAAAAGTTTGTTTCTGAGTGGTTGAAGATCTGCACTATTAATTATAAAAATATAGATGATTCTCCTTCTCTTCTACCAAAATTACCAAGATTTGTAGAACACCGGCATGATCAGAGTGTTTTCTCGCTTCTGTTTCATGCCTATAATTGTAAATCAATAAATTTTGGGAATATCTGGAAGGCAAGCAGGCTGAAATTTTAAAAGTAATAGTTTGAACAATCAAGGAAGGATCATTGTAATACCCTTAAGCGGGCTGGCTAACAGGTTAAGAGTAATTGCAACTGCTGTTAAACTTGCCCGGGTTTCTAATAAACAACTGAATATTTATTGGGACAACACTAAGGGGCTAAATGCAGTCTATGGTGATTTGTTTGAGCCGATTGAAAGTATTACCATAAAAAAACCACCTTTTAAATATAAACTTTGGCTTTCAATGAGATCAACTTCCTTAAGATTAAAAAAACTCAGTGGGTTGTATTTGAAATTGTTCAAATTTGACTTTGTTTTTTCAGATGATATGGCAATTTTGGTGTGGCATAATAAACTCAATTTGGAAGAACGAATAATAGAAAGCAAAAATGTATTCATGGCCACCTGCCAGGAATTAAATTATGTTGATTTACAGGACTATCAACTTTTTGTCCCCAAAACTGAACTACTTCAAAAAATTAATTCTATTTCAAAAGATTTTGCCTGCAATACCATTGGTATTCATATTCGTTCTACTGATCATGAGGTGTCGATGAAGAATAGCCCTTTTAGAATCTTTGTTAAAAAAATGGAGGAACAGATTGTTTTTGATCCCACGGTTCGTTTTTTTCTTTCTACGGATAATTTTATTTATCAGGAAAAAATTCTTCAAAAGTTTGGCCCTGAAAGAATCCTCTTTCACAGAAAAGAATTTAGCCGCGATAAGACCGAAGGCATAAAAGATGCAGTTATTGATCTTTTCTGTTTATCCAGAACTTCAAAAATCTATGGGTCTTATTTTAGTTCATTTTCCTATATCCCGGGAAGAATCGGTAACATCCCGGTTGAGCAGTTGGCCGTGGAAATTAAAGATACATTATGAGATGAATTGCAGCGAAAAACCCTTAGTCAGTATTTTAATGACCTGTTACAACAGGGGAAAATATATCGTTCAAGCAATAGAAAGCGTTCTTAATTCTTCTTATACAAATTTTGAGCTGCTGATTGTGGACGATGGTTCCACAGATAATACTGTTGCTATTGCAAAGGGATTTGAGGCAAAAGATAGCCGCATAAAATTATATATTAATGATAAGAATTTGGGGGATTACCCGAACCGGAATAAAGCGGCTTCATATTCCAGGGGAAAATATTTAAAATATGTAGATAGTGATGACTACATCTATCCCAATGGCCTGGAAACAATGGTAAACAGTATGGAACAATTTCCGGATGCAGGTTTTGGATTGTGTTCGTTAAAATCCGATTCACAAAGGCCTTTTCCCTTTATGCTGCAACCGAAGCAAGCTTATGAATACCATTTTTTTGGCCCGGGTTTATTTCACAAAGGGCCGCTCACCGCTATTTTTTTGAAATCGGCTTTTGATGCGATGGGTGGTTTTAAAAAAGACAGGATGATCAGTGATACGGATATGTGGCACAGGATGGCGTTGCAATATCCGATGGTATTGATGCCCGATGGATTGGTCTGGCAAAGGATACATCCTGAACAGGAATCGAAAGATGCTCACCATTATATTACAGAAGGTTCAAAAATTAAGTGGAATTATTTATTAGATCCGGCATGTCCCTTAGTAAACCAACAAATAAAGAAGATTCGTAAAATGCGGATTAAAAGATATACAGGATTTGTCTTGTCAGGATTAAAACGTGGGAATTGGAACCAGGTGAAGATTTACTGGCAGTGTCTTATTGATACTTTGAAAATAAAAGTTTGAGTCACCGATCGGGCCGCTTGCCTTTTGGCGGCCTGACCGATAATTCAGGAAGAGGAAGCAACGTCATCAAGAACTTTCTTGACCTATGGGTCAGGCCGAGGAAGAAATCGGCCCGACCCTGCGATTCACAGATGGGTCAGGCCGGGGAAGAAAACGGCCCGACCCTACGATGGACCACCGGTCGGGCCGCTTGCCTTTTGGCGGCCTGACCGATAATTCAGGAAGAAGAAGAAGCAACGTCATAAGAACTTTCTTCACCTATGGGTCAGGCCGAGAAAGAAACCGGCCCGACCCTGCGATTCACCTATGGGGCAGGCCGAGGAAGAAACCGGCCCGACCCTACGATGGACCACCGGTCGGGCCGCTTGGCTTTTGGCGGCCTGACCGATAATTCTGGAAGAGGAAGCAACGTCATCGAGAACTTCCTTCACCGATGGGTCAGGCCGGGAAAGAAACCGACCCGACCCTACGATGGACCACCGGTCGGGCCGCTTGCCTTTTGGTGGCCTGACCGATAATTCAGGAAGAGGAAGCAACGTCATCAAGAACTTCCTTCACCTATGGGTCAGGCCGGGAAGGCAACCGGCCCGATCCAAAAACCACTAAGCAATGGAATTTTCACTCAACGAAGTCTACCATATTTATAATCGTGGAAATAACAAACAAAAAGTTTTCTTTAGTGAAGAAAATTATTTGTTTTTTCTCAGGAAAATGCAAACACAAATAAAACCCTATTGCGATATTCTTTGTTGGTGTCTAATGCCCAACCATTTTCATTTGATCGTTAATTCGAATGAGGCATCTTGTAAGTTGCGTGAAGGATTTGGTGGAAAACAAATTCCTGAGCTGTCCTTCAGAATTGGAAAATTATTAAGTTCTTATTCCCAGGCCGTCAATAAACAAAATAAAACAACCGGTTCCTTGTTTCAACAGAAAACAAAATCTAAGGAACTTACAATTGAAAAAGGAAAAAGTAAGTACGGTGATTACCTGGTTAATGCGATGCATTATTGCCATCAGAATCCATGGAAAGCGGGAATGGTAAAAAAAATAGAAGATTGGCCTTATTCTTCCTTTTTAGATCACGCCGGATTAAGAGTTGGCACTCTTTGTAATAAATCATTGCTGATGGAATTAACCGGCTATGACTTGAAGAGTTTTTACAATGATAGTTATAATGTGATTGATGGTTTTGACGAGAAAGATTTTTTGTGAGAAGAAGGATCGGTCAAAATCGGCCCGGGGTAGGGAACAGGGCCGCCGCTACGATGGACCACCGGTCGGGCCGCTTGGCTTTTGGCGGCCTGACCGATAATTCAGAAAGTAGAAGCAACATCATCAATAACTTTCTTTACCTATGGGTCAGGCCGGGAAGAAATCGGCCCGACCCTGCGAAGGATCACCCGGTCGGGCCGCTTGCCTTTTGGTGGCCTGACCGATAATTCAGGAAGAGGAAGCTACAATATCAGAACTTCTCTTCTCTATGGGTCAGGCCGGGGAAGGCAACCGGCCCGACCCTGCGATTCACCTATGGGTCAGGCCGGGGAAGGCAACCGGCCCGACCCTGAAACTCTAAATACTTTTCAAATATTAAATTGACTTTTTTCCAAAATAAATTGAGTGGCATACGCCGGCGAATTCATTCCATAAAATATGGTATGTTTTATTGGAATAATAAGAATTATAAAATCCCTGAAATATTAACGATCAATGGAAAGCAGAAAAAACTCAAAGTCTCGGATATGAATATCATTGAGTTTACCGGTATTTGTATCAATGATTGTTACCATCTTGGATATTTAAAAAAGCGATTAGGAACTGTAAATTCAATTGTAGATGTGGGAGCCAACCAGGGTATGTTTGTGATCGCTGCGCGCCAATTTTTTCCACATGCTAAAATTGATTGCTATGAACCTAATCCTCATTTAGCTAATGCATTGAAATTTAATGCTGCTCAATTAAACGCCACTCCTTACATGGAAGCAGTTATGCAGCACGATTGCAAAGTAAACTTGGGGTTCACAGAATCTGATTTGGCGACCACTGCAAGTGAATCAGAGGAAGGGAATGTTACTGGTAGTTCACTTGCGACGGTGATAAAAAGAATAGGAGCCATTGATATTCTCAAATTGGATTGTGAAGGTGCCGAATGGGACTTGCTTGAAGATAAGAAGTCGTGGGAAAAAATAAAATCCCTGACTTTGGAATATCATTTATGGGCATCACCGGGTATCACTATTGAAAAACTTTTTCAGTTGTTAGATGACATAAAATTTAAAATAATTGATCATCATATTTTAACCCCGGACCAGGGAATGATACTGGCAATGAATCTGAAGAATTAAAATGTTTGGCGAGAAAAATTAATTGAATAGAAAATGAACCAGGAACTACCTCTCGTAAGTGTTTTAATGACGGCTTATAACCGGGAAAAATATATTGCAGAAGCAATTGAAAGCGTTCTTTCTTCTACTTATAAAAATTTTGAACTAATTATCGTAGATGACCGGTCAAAAGACAATACCGTTCAAATTATTGAGGATTTATTAAAAAAGGATTCGAGGATAAAATTATTTATCAATGAAAAAAATTTAGGTGATTATGCAAACCGGAACAAAGCGGCAGAATATGCAACTGGCAAGTATTTAAAATATCTCGATTCAGATGACGCTATTTTTGATTGGGGACTAAGTTATTGTGTAGAAGAGATGGAAAAATTCCCCACTGCTTGCATGGGAATTTTCCAGGCACAGAACAAGGTTGATGAACAATATCTTGAACCGGAAAAGGCAGTAAACAAACATTTCTTTGAAAATTCGTTTTTAAATATAGGGCCTTCAGGAACTATTTTAAAAAGGGATGCCTTTGAAAAAGCAGGGTATTTTGATCCTTTTTATGGTCCAGCCTCTGATATGTATTTTAATATAAAGATGGCTTCGCTATATCCACTGGTCATGTTGAAAAAGGAATTCTTTTTCTACAGGGAGCATGAAGCCCAGGAGAAAAAAAATCATTATTCTTATTTACTGTATAATTATCCTTACATGAGAGATATATTACAATTACCTGGATTGCCGGTTTCTGAAGAAATGAAAATGAATTTGCTTATTAATGCCAAAAGAAGTTTTTTAAAAGAATGCGCAAGAAATATTTTACATACGCGCAAAATAAAACCCGCATTTAATGCTTTTAGCAATTCTAAAATGAATTGGAAGGATGTGCTTTCAGGAATATTAAAAAAAACACTGTAATTATTTTTGCAACTCAATGCACCACTAGTAACTATCGGCATACCAAATTATAATTATGCTCATTATATAAAGGAAGCGCTGGATAGTGTTGTTAATCAAACTTATCAGAATATTGAATTGATAATAGTAGATGATCTTTCAAGTGACAATTCGATAGTTGAAATTGAAAACTGGATAAGGAATTATAAAGGCGATATTCAAATTAATTTTATAAAAAATAAATCAAACAAGGGTTTAACTAAAGTGTGCAATATTATTTTGAAAAATGCAAAAGGAAAATATTTTCAAACTTTAGACGCAGATGATATTCTCTTGCCAAGAAAAATTGAAAAGCAACTAATATTGCTGGAAAAAGAAAAAAATGTTGCTTTGATTTATTCAAATATTGGGATGATAGACGAAAAAGGAAAATTAATCAATTCTGATTATTTAAAGCATATTGGATATAATGAAAACGCAATGCCGGAAGGAAATATTTTTGAGGCACTTTTTGATTTTAATTTTGTGCCATTACCTTCAGTTTTAGTAAATACAGAAATGGCTCGTACTGCAGGCGGGTTTGATGAAATGCAGCAGGTTCAGGATTATTATTTGTGGCTTAAGCTTTCAGAAAAGCATGATGCATTATATCTCAAAGAGAAAACTGCTTATTACCGCTCACACCAATCTTCCATGTCCAGAAGTGCTATAACAAATCCACGTAGTGTGGAAAGTGTTTTAAATATTAAATACAAATATTTTAAAAACAGCACGAAAGAAATTCAGGAAAAAATAAAAAAAAATATTCATTTTTCTGCCGCGTATTTGTATGAACACAAAATTACATCCGCTGCAATCTGGTTAAAAAGAGATTTTCTTTTTAATCCGGGAATAAAATCCTTTACATATTTTGTCGCTATTCATTTAGGAATTCCATTTTCATTTTTTGGCTCTATCAAAAAAATTGCTCATAGCAAAAAAACAAAGCCTCATTGATTTTACTATATTTTAAAGTGATAAGAAAGTTGAAACTGATTTGGAATCAATTCATTCTTAAAAGCAGATTGAGTTCGTATAATCATCTTTACAAAAAAAGATTTCAGATTCACAAAACTTTTAAAGCAGGATCACGTTTTTCAATTCAATCAGATTTATCGGAAACATTGATTGCTATTGCCGAAGACGTTTTGGTAAGGGATAATTTCAAAATTTATATCGGCCACAAAGGAAAATTAAGTATCGGAAAAAATTGCTTTTTTAATAATTACTGTTCTATAAATTGTTTGGGAAGTATAGAAATCGGGAATGATAATCAATTTGGAGAAAATGTTTTTCTCTACGATCACAATCACCGGTATGCTGATAAAAACAAACTGGTTTCAGAACAAGGGTACAATGTTGGAAGTATTAAGATCGGCGACAATTGTTGGATTGGTTCCAATGTAGTAATCTTAAAAGATGTGGAAATTGGCGATAATGTAGTTATCGGCGCGGGTTGTATTATTTATAAATCAATACCCGCTAATTCAATTGTTATCAATCAACAAAATCTGGTAATCTCCACTGCCGCAAAATAATATTATATGATCATTGGAAGGGGATTATTAGGCAATTCATTGTTGGAAATAGATGACGATAAATACTTGTTCTATGCAAATGGTATCTCCAATTCTGTGCTACATCAAATTCCCCGGAATAATTTTGAGATAAATGAGATCGAAGAGATTGCCAGGCAGAATAACGGGAAGACTTTTATTTATTTTAGCACTTCGCAGGTAAATTCTCAATTGAATCATCATCGCGCATATGTAAAACACAAGCTTTTCGTTGAAGAATTAATTACAAAGAAATTTCCCGACTATTTGATAGTAAGAACTACGAACCTGGTAGGGCACAATCCATGGAACACACATACGCTATTTAATTATTTATACAACGCCATTACAGTAAACGAACAAATAAACGTGAATCCTGTTTTGATTCGTAATTTTTTAGATGCCAGGCATTTTGCAACGCTGTTAAAAGTGTATTTAGAAAATGGTGGAAGAAATAAAATGGTAGAAATTATAAACCCGGCTTCTTACTCAATGCAACAGATTGTAAATGAGTTTGAACATTTTTTTTCTAAGCGGTTCAATCTTCAAAAAGTGAATGAAGTAAATGATTTTGCATTGTTTGAATTAGATGCTAGCTTGACTCTAAAACTGATGAAAGAATGTGGATTAAGTTTCGATGATCATATTCAAAGTCTTTTGAAGAAGTATTATAGCATGAATTGACGTTTAAGCAGGTCGGGCCGCTTTCTTCCGCGGCCTGACCGATAGTTCCGAATCGAATCGTTAAAGGTCTCACTACTAAAAGGGCATTATCCGC